>CAYPKC010000001.1:0-18097 GCA_964411215.1 uncultured Eggerthellaceae bacterium
AGCTCGAGGGATGCGACAATCCGCGCATGTTGCCAAATGCAAAGAAACTCCAGGGCATTCAAGATGGAAAAGATAAGTACGTACATATCCTCGAAAATACCAAGTTAATTCCCTCGAAAACACCAAATGAATTCCCTCGAAAACACCAAATGAGTATAATTGGATGCAGCTAAAGGAGAATTCGATGAACTATACACAGAACATGCCCAAAGGGTACAAGTCTCGCCTTATCGACAAGATAGTCGAAAAGTCTCTTAGAAATTTCGGGGCGATTGAGATATGCGGAACGCGTTGGTCGGGAAAATCTTGGACCGCTGCAGCATTTTCCAATAGTTCTGTCTATATCGATGAGCAACCTGCCCTTTATAACGATGATCCAAGTCTTGCTCTCATAGGAGAGGAGCCGCATGCTATCGATGAATGGCAAGACGCGGTCAAAATATGGAATGCAGTAAGACATAGGATCGATGAATCCGGGAATAGACCGGGCCAGTTCATCTTGACAGGTTCTTCTTCACCGCTGCCTGATGAAAGCAGACACAGTGGAGCCGGCAGAATAGCGCGTTTGAGAATGCGAACGATGACCTTATATGAAAGGGGTCTTTCTAGAGGAACTGTTCATCTAGAAGATCTATTCGAGGGAGCGTTTACCCCTGACGCTAATTCTCTGACTCTTTCAGATTATGCAAATATAATTTGTAGAGGTGGATGGCCTGCATTGCTCGACTCGAATGAATCCCAATCTCATGCGGCTATCAGTCAGTATCTAAGCGCACTTTTTGACATAAGCATGAGAGAGCTGGGAAAAAGCCCCCAAACATCTCGCCGCATAGCTACATCATTGGCTCGCAATGTTGGCACAAGCGCCAGCTTGAAGACTATAGCTCAAGATGCATCTGATGGCGGAGCTTCTTTGCTTTCGGATGAAACGATAAGATCATACCTATCGAATTTTTCTATGAATTACTTCATTGATGAGCTGCCCGGTTGGGATGCACCTATACGCTCAAAATCAAGGATCAGAACAAGGCCGAAGCGTTATCTTGATGATCCATCCTTAGCAGCATCCCTGCTAGGAGTGGATTCTGAGCGTCTTCTTGAGGATGGTCAGTTATTGGGAATACTATTCGAATCTCTATGCATTCATGATCTGAGCGTTTATGCAAGCTTACTTCCTAATGCAGGAGCATCTCCGCTTAAGTACTATTCCGATAACGATGGCTTGGAGGTAGATGCGATCATCGAACTTCTGGATGGGCGATGGGCTGCTATAGAGATTAAGCTCAGCGAAGCCAAAGTTGATGAAGCGGCGAAGAATCTGAATCGTCTTAAGAAGAAGATTTCCCTTAATCCTGCGGCTAAAAACCGTGAACCTGAATTCATGGCAGTGATCACCGCAAACTCCTCATATGCTAGGCAGCGAATTGAAGACGGGATATATGTCATACCTTTAGGGACGATCGGGTGAATAAATGGTGACAAAACGACCTGATGCTAAGTTGACAACGTATACTCACATAAGTATCCTTTGATACAAAGGAAGTATACGTCGTCAACTCGTGGTTGGAGGACGTCATGGCAATGACAGCATCGGCAATCCGATTCGAGCCAGATGAGAAGGAATGGATCAGTGCCTTCGCGAAAATGAACGGAACCACCTTCTCGGCTCAGGTGAGGCAATGGACTCTTGAGCGTCTTGAGGACGAAATGGATGCCCGTGACCTCAAGGCGGCAATCGAGGAAGATGATGGACAGCGCATCAGTTGGAGCGATGCTAAGAAAGAACTAGGCGTCGATTAGCTTATGGGCTATCGAGTCTATCTCACTAAACGAGCCCAGAAGCAACTTGCAGCGTTAGACAAGAAGACGCTCGCGCTCGTTGCGTCGTTCATTGACGAGCTCGAGGGATGCGACAATCCGCGCATGTTGCCAAATGCAAAGAAACTCCAGGGTATTCAAGATGGCTGGCGATGGCGCGTGGGCACATACCGTATCCTAGGCACCATTGACGACGGACGCGTGGTCATCGAGCTATTCCGCATTGGGCACCGTCGAGACATCTATAGAGGTCTGTAGGCAGGCGTCGCCTTTTCTTCGATGCTAATCTTGATATGGAGTCCAAAGCTTGACTCTTGAGGAAGAAGATCGCTTCTTGAGCTTCATGAGCTGTAAGAAAAGATTTTGAAAAAAATCTTTTCTTAGAAGCCCAAAACAGGCCTGTAACTAAAAATAGTTAAGCTTACACACGGCTCCAAGAGCTGTAAGAAAAGATTTTGGCAAAAATCTTTTCTTACAGTATGATGTTCGCACGAGAGTGAAAGGAGCCATGATGCAACATCGTGCTGGCTACTATGTCCAACAGCCGACAGGATACAGGTCATTCAAGCCGAACCCTCTTCCGCCTGTTCCAGAATTATCGATCGATGCAGAGATGATGTCCCTCCTTTCAAAGGCCGACAGAGCACTTGGTCGATTGGATGGCGTGACGCAAACACTGCCGAACCCAGATTTGTTCGTCTCGATGTATGTCAAGAAAGAGGCGCTGCTCAGTTCGCAAATCGAGGGAACTCAGGCTTCCCTGATAGAAGTGCTAGAGGCGGAGGACGCTCAGACATCCGATGCGAAAGAAGTCACCAATTACGTTAAAGCGATCAATTATGGAATGGAAAGACTGAACGACTTTCCTTTGAGCTTGCGGCTGATTCGCGAAATACATGAGCAGCTTCTTTCATCTGGGAGAGGGAGCGAATACAGTACGGGACAATTCAGGCATACCCAAAATTGGATCGGCCCTACCGGGTGCTCTCTGTCGGATGCGGTTTATGTTCCTCCTGCCGTAGACGACATGAATGAGGCTTTAGGCGACTTGGAAAAGTACTTTTATACCGAAGATGATGTTCCTCCGTTGATCAAGATCGCGCTCATACATTCTCAATTCGAAACCATCCATCCCTTCGTGGACGGCAATGGACGAGTGGGACGGCTTCTTATCACGTTTTGGCTATACCAGCAAAACATTCTTCATAAGCCGCTTTTGTACTTGAGCTATTACTTCAAAAGGAACAAAGCTGAATACTATGACAAGCTTATGGCTGTAAGAATGAATGGCGAATGGGAGAAATGGATCAAGTTCTTCCTGCGCGGAATCATCGAGATATCTGAAGAGTCTACGGAATCTGCTAAGAAGATCGATCGCTTGAGATCGGAAAAGGAAGACGCGATAAATTCGTTGGGCAAGGTTTCAGCTGCGAATGCGCGCATAGTGCTTGATGAGCTGTTTATCACGCCAAAGATCACTAGGAATAGAGTGGCTGATATTGCACAAGTGAGCGACCCAACAGCTGGATCCTTGATCAGCCAGCTGGAGAGAATTGGGATCCTGGTTGATGAAGACCCTTCCAGAAAGAGAAACAAAACATATATTTTTAAAGAGTATCTGGACATCCTAGAAGTGGGCACGGATTAGAAAAGATTTTGATAAAAAACTTTTCTTAGAGGCCCAAAACAGTCCTGTAACTAAAAATAGTTAAGCTTACGGGTAGCTTCGAGAGCTGTAAGAAAAGATTTTGGCAAAAATCTTTTCTTACAAGCTATCTGACGCTTCCATGCAAATGTCTGACAACAGCGTGATAAAATTAGGCAATCATTGCGCCACCTCAGCTTTGCGAAAACTGACAAATAGCGTATCGTTTTCTGCATGCTAGATACCTTTCTTCATATGAAGCGCTCCGATTTCGTCGCTCTGTTTGTGATCGCTTTCGTCATTTCCTTTTGCGGCGTCTTCGGTGTTTCTTACATTCTTGGAGAAGGCTGGCCCTACTTCGAACTGTGGGCAGAAATCGTCCTCACCATCCTTTTCATTCCGCTTGTTGCAGGACTCTTTTTCTTCCTTGATGTCGCTTATTCAAAATGGCTGAAACGCAACACTTCTCGCGAAGATGACAAACAAACATGCGACATAACACCTGAAAGCACGCAGGAAACTGGCCAACCTTGCAACGCTTCCCACAAAAAACCTTCCCGCTTTTCGCGCATCACGCCGCAGTGGACCATCAAAAGCATCGCGATCTTCTCCGCGATTATGGCTCTCTGCTGGCTGCCTTGGTTTATCGCGAACTTCCCAGGCGGCACGTATTGGGACACGTACTACCAAATGTTCCAGGTCTACCCGGAAAACCACCCGATCGCGATCATCCCGTGGGCGGAAATCTACGATCAAACGCTCACCGACGCGTGGCTGGTCGATCACCATCCCATCCTCACGACGCTCATTTACGGCGCATTTGCGTGGGCCAGCGATCAACTCACCGGCAATTGGATGGCCGGCGTCGCGCTCTTCTGCGTCATCCAAGGCATCCTTCACATCATCACGTTTACCGCGGCAACGGCATTCCTGCGCCGTATCGGCTGTCCGTGCCTTCTGTGCTTTCTCGCGTATCTCTTTTTCGCGCTCATGCCGCCGGTCAGCACGTGGGCGATGTGCATGGTTAAAGACAGCATGTTCGGCCTGTTCTACATCATCTACTTCATGATGCTCATTGAAGCGATGTGCACACACGGACGCCTCTTTGAGCGCAAACGCTACATCGTGTTATTTACGCTGTGCGCCGTCATGCTTTGCCTCACGAAGAAAACAGGCATCTTCATTGTGCTTCCGATGGCGGTCATCGGCGTCATCCTGTGCTACCGCCATAAATCCTCCACCACCCCTACCCACACGCACCAGCCCGCCTCTCCCTATGGCGGAAAGCGGGCAGCGCTCGCGTATCTCTTGCAAGGCGCCGTGCCAGCGATTCTCACGCTTGTCATCTTCCCGCTATTGATCTTCCCAGCGCTCAACATTGCGCCCGGAGGCAAACAGGAAGCGCTCGGCCCTCTGTTTCAGCAAACGGCGCGCTATGTCCACGACTACACCGAAGAAGTCACCGTTGAAGAGGCATCCGCTATCGCGGCGGTCATCGACTACGAAAAGCTCAAGGGCGAATATGCCTACGACTTCCAAGACTCCATCAAGTACCGCTACAACTTGGACGCAACGCCCGAAGAGCTTGCGGATTACTTCAAGGTGTACCTGCAAATGGGCGTCAAGCATCCCGACGCCTACTTTGGTTCGCTCATGTCGCTTGCGGGGTTCTATGTTGCTCCCACGGCGTATCTCAACATCCGCATGGTCACAGTCGACACCAAAATGGGGCCGACCCAGCGCTACATGCTGTGGAACCCCGATGAGCTCGACCCGCTTCGCAACGGCCTTGACGAAGCCTACAAGGCATACGCGAGCACGCCCGTGCTTAATCTGCCAGTACTCATGGTGCTGTATACGTTCTGGCTCCCGCTGCTCGCGCTCTATCTCATCAAACGCCACAAACTCGCGTGCGGCCTGCTCATGATCCCGCCGCTCGTGCTGCTCGCGTTTTGTATCGTCGCGCCGGTGTACGACGCGCGCTACGTGATCCCGATCGTCGACACGGCGCCACTGCTTCTGGCCGCCCTCTTTATTATGGGGAAGGCGAAGATGATGGCGAAGTTACGGGGGAAGGATTCGCCGAATGCAAGAGCAATGGTGGCGTTTGAAAGTCATGGCGAAGACACGCCTGAAAACTTCGCCGAAATCCCAAGCGAAGACTTTGTCGAAAACCAAAGCTTCACCTGCTCACACGCAGCTTCATGAAGTAAAATAAATCGACGAAATGAGAGTGGAGGAGTCTGCCTTGGAACCCAATGCACTCGTAGGAATCATTATGGGCTCGAAATCCGACCTGCCCGTGATGGAAGCATGCACCGAACAGCTTGAAGCCTTCGGCATTCCGTACGAAATGAAGATCGCAAGCGCGCACAGGAGCCCCGACGAAGTCCACGCGTGGGCATCGAGCGCCGCCGAGCGCGGCATGCGCGTCATTATCGCGGCGGCCGGCAAAGCGGCCCACTTGGGCGGCGTCGTGGCGGCATATACGCCGCTGCCGGTGGTGACCGTGCCTATGAAGACGTCTGATCTGGGCGGTCTGGACTCGCTGCTTTCCATGGTGCAGATGCCAAGCGGCGTGCCCGTGGCTTGTGTGGCGATCAACGGCGCGAAGAACGCGGCGATTCTGGCGACGCAGATCATTGGAACCGGCACCGACAAGTGTGCGGTCAAGGCACGCGAAACCATTGTCAAATTCAAGCAGGACATGGCGCAGGCCTAGGCGGGCATGCGCAATACATAGAACCAACTAAGTACGACCGACCGCAACCGACCACGACCAACCAAGACCAACCAGCAAAGCCAGCAAGACCAACCAGCAGATCACATGGCAAAACGACTATTGATGGGAAATGAGGCATTTGCGCACGCCGCCCTTGAAGCAGGCGTGGGCTTTGTTGCGGGCTATCCCGGCACGCCTTCCTCAGAGCTCGTCGAAACCGTCGCGCGCCTGCATGCTGCCGGCAGCGCCCACGGCGTTCACGTTGAGTGGTCGACCAACGAAAAAGCTGCGCTCGAGCTTGCGGCGGCCGCATCTATTTCCGGCACGCGCGCCCTGTTCACGTGCAAGCAAATGGGCATGAATGTGGCGGCCGATGCGCTTCTTTCGCTCAACTACCTGGGCATTCAGGGCGGCCTCGTTCTGTTCGTAGCCGACGACCCCGGCCCCATCTCTTCGCAGACCGAGCAAGACACGCGCCGGTTTGCCGCCTTCGCAAAAGTGCCTGTGCTCGACCCGGCAACACCCGAGCAGGGGTTTGCCATGATGAAAGCGGCGTTCGATCTGTCAGAGCGCTTTAACACGCCGGTGATTGTGCGCCCCACCACGCGCATCAACCACGCATCGACCTTCTTCGACATTGAAGACGAAACTTTCGCGCGTCCGCCGCGCCTTGTGCGCGACCCCGCAGAGATCGTGTCCACAAGCGATCAGGCTGCAAAAGACCTGAAGCTCGAAGACGGCACGAGCGGCTTTGTGCGCGATCCCGAGCGTTGGGTCATCTTCCCGAAGCGTTCTTACGAGGCGCACAAGCAGATCAACGAGCGCCTTGAGCGCATCGCCCACATTTTCACGTACGAAGAGACATTCGCGCGTTTCAACCCCTTATATAAAGATGGCAAACAGCTCGAGCTCAACATTTCCGTTGAGACGGATCCTTCCGAAGCGGCCACCGACATCGCCTATGCGCCCGACGGCTCCACGCCGCGCGTGCTGGGCATTGCCGCCGGCGGTGACTCTGCCTCGTATGCGCTTGAAGCGCTCGGCATGCTGACGAAGGAAGCGAAGCGCACCGGGAATCCGCTTCCGCCGTACAAATTCATCCAGGTCGGCACGCCCTATCCCATTCCGCGCCGCACGATCACGCGGTTCTTCAAGGGCATTTCCGACGTGCTGGTCCTAGAAGAGCTTGATTCGGTGATCGAAGAGGAGCTGCTCAAGGTTGCAGGCACCAGCTTCTTGTCGCCGCAAATTCACGGGCGGCTCACGAAAGAAGCCCCGACGCGCGGCGAGAATTCCACCGAAAAGCTTGTGTTCTGCATCGCGGAATTCTTCGACACCTATGTGAAGCGCGAGCAGCCTCACACGTATTCCTACCACGATCTAGCCAACCGCTTGCTCGGCGAAGATACGCTCTATGCCTACGACGGCACGCTTCCGCCGCGCCCGCCCGTGCTTTGCGCCGGGTGTCCGCACCGCGGCAGCTTCTACGCGGTCAAACAAGCGCTCAAGAGCATGGGCATTCCGCGCGAGAAGGCGATTTTCTGCGGCGACATCGGCTGCTACACGCTAGGCAACGCCGAGCCGCTCGATGCCGTTGACACATGCCTGTGCATGGGCGCGGGCATTACCATGGCGCAGGGTTTTGCAGCCACCAATCCCGACAAGAAGAGCATTGCGTTTGTGGGCGACTCCACGTTTTTCGCGAGCGCCATGACGGGCATTGCGAATGCGGTTTACAACAATCACGACATCACGATTTGCGTTCTCGATAATTCGACGACGGCCATGACCGGCATGCAGCCGCATCCGGGCACGGGGAAAACGCTGATGGGCGAGCAGAATCCGCCGATCTCGATAGGGAAGGTGCTGCAGGCGCTGGGCGTGAAGTTCATTGCGTACGCCAATCCGCTTCGCCGCGAGAGCGCGGAAGCCACCATGGAAAAAGCGCTTGCGTTTGAAGGACCGTCCGCTGTGATTTTCGAGAGCCCGTGCGTGCAAACGTTCCGCTCCGACAAGCTTGCGCATGTAAATGTGGCCAAGTGCACCGGCTGCAAGCGGTGCGTTTTGGAAATCGGCTGCCCGGCGATTTCGTTCAATCCGCATATGCGCGGAGCCAAGAGCGGACGCCGCGGTCAAGCAGTTATCGATATCAGCCAGTGCAACGGCTGCGGGTTGTGCCCGCAGGTGTGCCCGTTCGGCGCGATCAAGATTTTCGGCCGCCAGGAATTCCAGGCGAAGACGGAAGCCGAGATGATGGTTATTATGTCGACGAAAGCTGACGAAGGTTTGTCAGTCGACATCGCGACCGATGCCGAGCCGAGCGGCACCTATATGGATGCGACATACACCGTTTTCAGCGACAACGCTCCAGGTGAAGGTGTTGCTGGGAATGGCGGCGTTGCTGGGCGTAGCGATGGCGCGGGAAGCGATGGCGAAGATACTGTTGGAAGCGCAAGTGCGTCCGACAGTGCGTCTGCTGCTGGAAGCGAAGATGCGTCTTCAGCAGATGCGAACGGCGCCGACCAAGGCGCATCAACGGTGAGCGGCAACGACGATCAAGACGCCAGCGCCGATGCAAACGCAGCCGATACTAGTGCCAATAACGCCATCCCCGCCGACGACACCAACATCGACACCTTCGAAAACACCGACGCCGAAGCTGACACCGACGTCTTTGACACCGACGTCGAAGACGACGCCATCTTCTCCGGCGACGTCTACGAGCTCGAGCGCGCCTACGACGAAGCGCCGCACGAAATGTACGGAGGCATTCTGCACATCAACCTAGAGGAGAGCGGACTTCGATGATTAACGTTATCCTTGCAGGGGTAGGAGGCCAAGGCACGGTGCTCGCCGCGAAAATGCTCGCGACCGCTGCGGCGGTGCGCGGATGGCAGGTGCGCACGGCTGAGACGATCGGCATGGCGCAGCGCGGCGGCTCGGTCGTGTCGCATGTGCGCATTGCCGACAAAGGCGAAGACATCCACGCGCCGCTCATCACGCGTGGAACGGCTCACGTCATTATCGCGTTCGAGCCGGGTGAAGGCGCGCGCGTCCTTCCGTATCTCGCGCGCGGCGGCACGCTGGTCAGCGCGACCAGTCCCATTGAGCCCGTCTCCCTGTCGTTGCAGAGCGGCAATTACAGCGCGGCTGAAATCATGGAGCACATCCAGCTCACGCTCTATAACGTCATGGCGAAGAGTCTGACGACCGAGCGCGCAAAATCCAACACGCAGTCGAAACTCGTGTGCGTCGACGACGCTGCCATCATCCAAAAGCTCGGCGGCAATCGGAAGATCTTGAATTCCCTCATGCTTGCCGAGGCCATCAAAGCGAATTGCTTGCCCATCAGTTTGGAAGAACTCGCCCAGGCCGTGGCGATCTGCGTCAAACCCGAATTCATCGACATGAACCTAGCGGCCATCTTCTAACCTGAGGCATCCTCACCACTACCACCTTTCAGAAGCACCCAGCCCCACCACGTCTTCCGCATTCTCATACTCCCAACTTCGCCCCACCACACCATCCCCAACCTTGCCTTAACACGCGCAACATGCCCCGTATTTGACGCGAATCCGCGGCCATTGCCTTCCTCGTTGGTGTAGTATGTATGATTGCGAGAGGTATGCTCGAAGAATGCAAAAGGGGGAGCAATGGAACAGGTACTTCTGTCCAGAATCCAATTCGCATTCACAGCTGGCTATCACTTTATCTTCGTACCTATCACCATAGGCATTGGCCTGATCATGGCCATATTTGTAACGCGAGCTTATCGCACGCTGTACACGGAAGATAACGCGCTAGCCCGCATGTGGGTGAAGATTTTTACGGCGACGTTTGCGATAGGCGTTGCAACGGGTATCACCATGGAGTTTTCGTTCGGTACCAACTGGGCGAATTACTCGCGCTTTGTCGGCGATATTTTTGGTGCCCCGCTGGCCGCCGAAGCGCTTTTCGCGTTCTTCCTGGAATCCATTTTCCTGGGCATTTTGATCTTCGGCCGCGGCAAAGTCAGCGCGAAGTTCTATGTGGTCAGCGCGTGGCTTGTGTTTGTGGGTTCGGCGTTGTCGGCGCTCTGGATTCTGATAGCGAATTCCTGGATGCAGACACCTGCCGGCGCCGTGCTGTCTCCCGATGGCAAAGAAGCCGTTATCACGGACTTTTTCGCGGCGGCGTTCAATCCCTCGACCATGCCGCGCTACCTGCACACGGTACTCAGCCTGCTTGTCATGGGCTCGTTTGTCACCATCGCGGTTGGCGCGTGGTACATGCTCAAGAACAAGACGGCTTTCATGGAGGCCGCGAAAAAGATGATCCGCACCGGCGCGATTGTGGGTATTATCGCAACCGTGGCGCTGCTTGGCTCTGCGCATGCCTCAGCCGTTGAGGTATGGGAAGAGCAGCCGACCAAAATGGCCATGATGGAAGGCTTGTATGAAACCGAAGTCCCCGAGCTTGCCATTGGCGGCGTGGTGGACGAGCAGGCGCAAGAGACAAACGCGATTGCCATCCCCGGCGGCACCAGCTTCTTGGCTACGGGCACGTGGGATACCGAATACCAGGGTCTCAACCAGCTTGCCGAAACCGAGCAATTCTCTGAGATCAACGTTGCCGAGATGCCGGTGAATTTTGTGTATCAGGTCTACCACATCATGATTGTCATGTTCGGCCTGATTGCGCTTTGCCTTATTTTGGCGCTCATCTTTATGCGCAAAGGCGCCAAGCGCGGTGTTTCAAAGATGAAGTGGCTGCAAAGGCTGCTGGTGATCGCACCGATTTTCCCGTTCTTGGCAATTCAATGCGGATGGCTTACCGCCGAAGTGGGTCGCCAGCCCTATGTGGTCTATCCGGCAAACTCGAGCCCAGAGGGCATTTCTCTTTTGACCGCGCAGGGTACAAGCACGTCTGTCCAGACTTTCGAGCTCATGATCACGCTTGCGCTCTTCGTGGTCGTCTACATTATTTTGTTTGTCGGTTGGGCGCGCGTGGTCGGACGCTTCATTTCGCAAGGCCCGGTCTACGAAACGGCAGGCGCTTCTCATGACGAAGATCCCGACATCAGCTTCAAGGATGTGGATTTCGATAAGGCCGACGAGATTTTGAAGAACGCTGCCGAAGCAGTGACCGCATCTTCAAAGCATGCTGCGGAAGCTTCCACGCACACGGCTTCGGACGCAAAGAGCGGGGCTGGTGTTGATGCGCAAGCCGGTGTGGGTGCTGCCGATGCGAGCACGGATGCCGATGTTGCTTCCGCCGCGGATGTCGCCGCAGACGCTTCCGCCACCCCTTCCACCTCCTCTGCCCCGAAAAAAGACAAGGCACGCGAAAAGAAGGAAAGTCCTTTCAAGGACTACATCAACGACAATACACCGCGTACTCCCAAAAAGGTGTCGCACAACAAGTACTCCAAGCGTCAAAAAGTCGATCCCGACATCGATGCGAAGTTGGACGAACTGCTCAAAGCAGCTCAAAACGATCTGTCTTCCGAAGACGGCGCACCAACGCAAGGGGAGGCGGCCAACACGCCCCTTGATTCATCTTCGAAGGGAGGCGATGCGCAATGATAGGCGATATGAGCTTCCTGAGCGTGTTATGGTACTTCCTCGTTTTCCTGCTGATTGCGGGTTATTTCGTGCTCGACGGATTTGACCTCGGCATCGGTGTGCTTTTCCCGTTCTTGTGCAAGGAAGAGAGCGAAAAAGACGTAGCCAGACGCGCCATCGGTCCTGTGTGGGACGGCAACGAGGTGTGGCTGCTTACCGCAGGCGGCGCGCTTTTCGCGGCGTTCCCCGACGCGTATGCCACCACATTTTCAGGCTTCTACCTCGCCATTATGCTCGTCTTGTTCGGGCTGATCGTGCGTGCGGTGAGCTTCGAATTCCATCACGGTGATCCGAAATGGCGCAAGCTTTGGGATTTTGCGTTCTTTGTTGGATCCCTTCTGCCGGCCTATTTGCTTGGCGTTGCGGTCGGCAACCTGATCGAGGGCATGCCGCTCGATGCGCAAGGCAATTACACGGGCGTGCCGCTGTTCGGCCTGTTAAGCCCCTTCACCATGCTGTGCGGCCTGATCGGACTGCTTATGTTTATGGCTGCTGGCGTGAGCTGGCTTGCGCTCAAGGCACCTTTGGGTTCGCTTCTTCAAAGGAAGGCGGCCTTCTATCGGCCACGAATCCAGTTGGCGACTCTTGCTGCTTTCGTACTTACAACAGCGCTGCTCTACACCCAAGATACGGGCATAATGGAAGCGACTACGCCGGGACTCACGCCTGCGTGCTGGGTTGTTATGCTGCTCTTCTGCCTGGGCTTGCTCTTGGGCATTTTCATGGAGCGCTCCACCAAGCCGAAGACCGACCTCATCGTGTTTTTGGGACAGAGCTTCAGCGCCATTATGCTCACGGCGCTGGTGGCGCTACATATGTTCCCCACGCTCGTGCAGGTGATCCCGGGCAGCGAAGGCGCAGCCATCACCATTATGAATGCTGGCGCAAGCGAGCTGTCGCTCATGTGTATGACCGTCATTTTGTGCATCGGCTTGCCGCTCGTGCTCGTGTACCACGTCATCATTTATCGGACGTTCAGAGGGCGCGTCGAATAAAATCTTTCCTTTTGCGTGGAGACTCTGCGAATTTCTGCGCAAAAGGAAAATCCCATAAAATCCAACATCTTGTTTGGTTGCGAAAAATTGAAGGCATAAATACGCAACATGATGTGTTTTGACGCCTTTGAGCAGCCACTTCTATAAAACATCTGTTTGATGACATATCACGTTTTCCCAGTAAATGGGGTACAATATGCCTTAACTGTCTGTAAATCTTGATAGGATACGAAATGCCGGAGCAAACAAACCCATACGCAGATCCAATGAATCAAAACGGATTTGTACCGAACTACGCTCAGCAAGGCTTTATCGATGGAAACAATCCTTATGCCCAACCAGGGGCATACGGACAAGACCCTTACGGCGCGCCCATGGGGGCGCCAGGTTATCCTGGCATGCCGCAAGAGGCTTACGGGGAAGAGTTCATCAGCCCCGAAAACATGCAATCGGCGCAAGACATCTACGCCAACCAAGCAGCGCAAATGGGCATCGTGCCGCAGAACAATGCCTACGGCGCTCCTTACGGAGACCCCAATGCGCAGTTCGGTCAAGATGCCTATGGCAATCCTTATGCCGACCCGAATGCAATGTATGGCAATCAGCCGCAATTCGGCAACCCGAACGCACCGTATGTCGACCAGAACGGCATGTATGGTGCGCCGCAAATGCCCTATCCCGACCCCAATGCTCCTTATGGTGATCCTGCCTTAGCAGGCATGCCGTATCAGCAGAATATGTATGGCAGCCCCGCGCCCGGCCAGTTTGGCGCCGAGCCGCAAGAGGGCTTCATGCAAGATCCTTCGCAGATGGCCTATCCCTATGGGGATCCCAATGCGGCTATGATGGGTGCCGAAGCGGGCATGCAGCCAGGTCAGATGCCTCAGCAGGGGCAAGGGCACATGCCGCAAGGCTTCCCAGGTCAGGGACAACCGGGCCAAGGACAGCCGGGTCAGGGCCAGCCAGGTCAAGAAGCGTTTGGTCAGGATGCTCATACGCAGCAAGCTTTGCAGGAGCAAATCGCGAAGCAGCAAGCTGAGCAAGCACTTCATGAGGCAGAGCAGGCTCAGGCGAAGCGCGCTCGCCAGCAGGCACAGCAAGCGCAGCAGATTCCGCAGCCTGCGCCCATCATTATTTCTGAACCCATGAATCCTGCACTTGCCACCAATGGCAAGGCCACCATTGCTTTCATCTTCGGCATCTTGTCTATCATCTTCGCGCTTATCCCGCCGATTGGTATTATTCTTGCCGTCATTTCGATCAAGACGTCCAAGAAGTACGTCAAAAATGGTGGACGTTCCGCACGTGCTGACATTGGCCGCATCTTTGGTTACGTCGGCATGGTCTTCTCCATCATTATGGCGGGCGTGATCATCTGGTTCATCGGCTACGTGTTTGGCGACATGATCGGTACCAGCGCTTATTTGAACCCCATTACCTACTTTAACAACAGCCCGCTTGGCGCGATCATCAAGGTGCCAGCGTAAAGCCTCTTTTTGCGAAGCAGCATGCATAAGCGGAATGAACGGGTACAGGATTAGACGAGCATAAGTACGTAAAGCGGTACGAACAAGCATAGGTATATCACTGTGAGCGATATGGACACCGACAGATCTTCTGGCGATAAAGGTAAAAGTACGCTGCTCAATTTCTTGAGCGGCGGTCGTAAAGAAACAACTTCCGAAGACGAAATCCTTGAACTCGTTGACGATGCTGAAGAGCTTGACGACGACGAAAAGCGCATGATCCAAGACATTATCGGCTTGGGGAACATGGCGGCGAACGAGATTTGCACGCCCCGTGTCGATGTCATGCTGGTCGAAGACGAGGAGACGGGGCGCGCGGCGCTTGAACGCATGCGCGGTACCGGCTATTCACGGCTTCCCGTGTGCCATGAGGATATCGACGAGATCATCGGCATTGTGCATTACAAGGATTTGATCGGCCCGTTGATGGACGGCTCGATTGACGATCCGGTCGAAAAGTTCATGTACGAGCCCATGTTTGTGCCCGAGACCAAAAACGTCATTCCGCTGCTCGGCGAGATGCAGGCCAACCACCAGCAGATGGCCATTGTCGTTGACGAATACGGCGGTACCGAAGGCGTTATTACGATCGAGGACATTATCGAAGAGATCGTGGGCGAAATTGCCGACGAATCCGATATCGGTGGCGAGATCATTACGCTTGTTGAGCCTGGCATGTGGCGCGTTGACGGCCGTTTCCCGGTCGAAGACGCCATGGAGCTGGGCTGGCCGGTTGAAATCTCAGATGATTACGAAACGATCGCGGGCTGGCTGCTCAACACGCTTGATAGCTTCCCGAGCACCGGCGACACCTTTGAGATCGACGGGTACTCTTTCACCATTGAGAAAATGCGCAGATCGCGCCTATCCACGATTCGCGTTCAGAAAGCGTAGGGGGCACGCGTGAGCAACGTTATCATTGTCGGATGCGGCCGTGTCGGATCCCAGCTTGCCAACATGCTCTCCGATAACGGCGACAACGTCTGCTGCATCGACCGCTTTGCCGATGCCTTCGCCAATCTGGGCAGAAGCTTTAACGGCACGACCATTCAAGGCATGGGTTTTGACGAAGACGTGCTTGAAAGCGCCGGCATTGAAGAGTGCGATGTTTTTGCCGCTGTCACCCAGTTCGACAACACCAACCTTATGTGCGCGGAAGTCGCAGGGCGCCTTTACGACGTCAAACACGTGATCGCGCGCCTGTACAATCCCGACCACGAAAAAGCGTACGCCCAGCTGGGCATTGACTATGTGTGCGGCACGTCCCTTGTTGCCGACGACATCTTCTCGAAAGTGGTCTCTGGCCACGGCTCGCACGTGACCACGTTTGGCGAGTTCGAGGTTGTTGAGTTTGCGCTTTCGCTCGACAAGATGGACAACAAGCGCTCCATTCATGTCGCTGATATCGAGCGCGACCACGAGTTCCGCGTGATTGCGTTTGAGCGCGCGGACGGTTCCAACTCATCAATTCCTTCGAAGGATTCCCTGCTGTATGCGGGCGATACCGTGCTTGCTTGCGTGAGGCTTGACCACATCAACGAGATTGAGCGGTTCATTCAAGAATAATGCCGCGGGTGACGCTAAGGGCGAACGGCAAAATGCGGATAGCAAAGCAGCGCTGATGGCGGCATAATGGAGACAACACAATAATGCCAGTCAGCATTAAGGACAGCATCAAGGACAGTACATGTATGTAGTCATCATTGGCGGCGGAAAAGTGGGAGCGTACCTGGCTTCCGTTCTGCTCGATAGCAATAACGAAGTTGCGGTGATCGATTCCGACGTGAAAACGGCAAGCGTCTTGTCGGTCACGCTCGATGGGCAATACCTTGTTATCAATGGCGACGGCTGCGACTCTAAGTATCAAGAAGATGCCGGCGTGCGTCGCGCGGATGTCTTTGTGGCGGCGACCGGGCAAGACGACACGAACTTGGTGGCGTGCGAGATCGCGCAGCGCGTGTTCAACGTTCCGCGTGCCATCGCCCGCGTGAACAGCCCCAAAAACTTGCGCATCTTCCGCGAAATGGGCATTGAGTGCGTCTCTTCCACCACGCTCATTGCCAACTTGATTGAAGAAGAAGCGCTTATGGGCTCCGTGTCTTTGGTGTCGTCGCTGACACATGGCAACGTTGCCCTTTCGGAGTTTACGATCGGGCACATGAAGCGCCACTCCGACGAGGAGGGCATTTTGCTCGGCGATATCGAGATGCCGCAAGAAGCGCTCATTGTCGCGGTTGCCTATGAAGACGACGCGGAAGTTGCGCGCGATGACATTCGCCTGTATCCGGGCGATCAGGTGATCGTGGTTGCAGACAAAGACGCTTTAAACGACGTTCGTTCGGTGTTCAGAAACCTATAGCTTACAGATAAGAAGAAAGGCTCAGAGATGATTGACCGCTATACCAGGCCAGAGATGGGTCGTATCTGGGACTTCCAGAACAAGTTCGATATTTGGCGCGAGATTGAGGTTTTGGCGTGCGAGGCGCAGGCCGACCTGGGGCAGTGCGGCATTACGCATGACGAGGCGAAGTGGATTCGCGAGCATGCGGCTGCCGATGCGGAAAGAATTGCCGAGATCGAAAAGGTTACAAACCATGACGTGATCGCGTTTACGACGAACATGGCGGAAAACATTGATGCGGGGCTGTCCGAGGATGCGGAAAAGCCCTCGCGCTGGGTTCACTTCGGCATGACGTCGTCTGATCTGGGCGACACGGCGCTGAGCTATCAGATCGTGCAGTCGATCGACATCATTATTGAAGACATTAAGAAGCTGGGAAATACGTGTTTGCGCAGGGCATTTGAGCTGCGCGATGTGCTGTGCGTCGGACGTACGCACGGCATTCACGCCGAGCCTATGACGTTCGGCATGAAATTCGGCAGCTGGGCATGGGCGCTGCACCGTTGTCTTGTGCGCATGCAGCAAGCGCGCGAAGTTGCTGCGGTCGGCGCTATCAGTGGCGCGGTTGGCACGTATTCGAGCATTGATCCTTATGTTGAAGAATACGTCTGCGAGAAGCTCGGCCTTGTGCCCGACCCGCTGTCGACGCAGGTGTTGGCGCGTGACCGTCATGCGCAAGTCGCCAGTGCGCTTGCGGTGACGGCTTCAACGCTTGAAAGCATTGCGATGCAGGTGCGGCTTTTGCAGCAATCCGATGTGATTGAGGCAGAAGAGCCGTTTACGAAAGGCCAGAAGGGCTCTTCGGCTATGCCGCACAAGCGCAATCCGATCACGGCCGAGCGTGTTTGCGGTATGGCGCGCCTGGTGAAGGCGAATGCGCAAGTTGCCTACGACGATGTGGCGCTTTGGTATGAGCGCGACATTTCGCATTCTTCGGCCGAACGTGTGGCTTTGGCTGATAGTTTTATCGCGCTTGACTATATGTTCTCAAAGATGCAGTGGATGCTCGATGGGCTGCAGCTCTTTCCTGCGAAGATGGTGCATAACCTGTGGCGCACGCGCGGCCTTATCTTTTCGTCGAAGGTACTGCTTGCGCTTGTTGAGGCTGGCATGACGCGCGAGGACGCGTATGTCGTAGTGCAGCGCAACGCAATGCAAGTGTGGGAAGACATACAAAACGCCGTGGATGGTCCGACCTTCAAAGAGCGCATCGAAGGCGATCCCGATGTGCAGAAGCTCATTGCGCAAGGTGCTCTGACCGAAGATCAGCTCAACGCTATCTTCGACCCCCGCGCCTTCCTCACCCGCATCGACCGCATCTTCACCAAACTCGAATCCTGCACCTTCTAGCGAGTGGGACAACGGGGACGTAGCTTAATGTCCCACT
>CAYPKC010000001.1:18197-22533 GCA_964411215.1 uncultured Eggerthellaceae bacterium
TGTCCCACTCGCTAGAAGGTTGCGTCTGGGTTCGCTAGCTATTAAAATCATACTGCCTGAACACACTACTAAAACGCACACATAAGGGGCATTCGATCACTCTCATCCTTGACAGATACCGCATCATGGGGCGGGCTGGCGCAGGCGGATACGCAACAGTACAGCATGCCTACGACACGCGCCTCAAGCGAGACGTTGCCATCAAGTGCATCCAGATCACGCAAGATGACATTGTGCGTTCGCGCATTTCGATCCACGACGCCCAGGTCGCTAACGCGAGCATTCCGCTCATTCCCCAGCGCGGAAGAGACGGCGCACGCGATGCACAACAGGCGGCATACGCAGACGGGTCTCCAGCGGGGTTTGTACCGCTGACCTCCAAAATCAATGAGCCGAGCTTCATCGCGAAGAACGCTGAACGTCGCGAAAAGCGCCGCGGATTCCTGAATCGCGAAGTGCGCACGCGCGACGATCGCAACAAGTTCAAAGACACCGAAGACTTCGAAGGCGAAGCACCGGCATACCAAACCTATCGGGGAGGCGCGAGCGCAAGCGACTCCTTCGATATGAGCGAGTTTGCGGCCTATTCCAACTTCAAGGGTTCGGTCGGCGGCAAGCGCAAAGACGTTGTCGCAGACAGCTCAAACACGTTCGGGTTCAGCAAATTCGCTGACCGTATTCCCGGCAAGATCTCCGGTGCCGGCGAGATCGACAACGTGTCGGTCGATGATGCCGTCAACATAAACCTTCCGCATATCAACGAGTCGCGCGTCCTTCCCGTGCGCGGCCAGCGCGCAGACCGCAAGCACGAGTCTGCACGCGGACATGTTGATGCGGATTCATTCGATACCGATGCTGCCGTACGCGCAGGCAAAGAATTCGTGCGCGACGCAGAATATGGGCGAGACGCAGAGTACGGGCGCGATGCAGAGTATGGGCGCAATCAAGACTACGCCCGCGACACCAATTACGCGCGCAACCAGGACTATGCCCGCGGCACCGAACTCGCCCGTAACCAGGACTACGCCCGCAACAAAGAGATTGTGAGCGAGTTCGACCCCTACAATCCGGCACTCGAAAACTTCCCCGGCCTTGAAGAGGCGCGCACTGCCGCGCACCTCAACGACGCCAACATCGTGACCGTCTACGACTGCGTGGTCGAAGGCAACATGGCCTACGTGATCATGGAATACGTCGAAGGCAAAACGCTTGCCCGAATCCTGCGCGATATCGGCAACGATATCACCCTCGACATGATCTGCAGCGTCTTCAAATCGGTCTCGCACGCACTTGAAGTCGCACACAAAGCAAACGTGTTGCACCTCGATATCAAGCCCGAAAACGTCATTATCAACAACGAAGGGGTTGTGAAGGTAACCGATTTCGGCCTTTCCACCCTGATGGATGCAAGCGGCCAGGGTGAGACCGGCGGCGGCACGATTGGGTATATGCCACTTGAGCAAATGCGCCAGGAGCGCCTTGACGTGCGCACCGACGAATGGGCGCTTGCAAGCCTTACCTACGAAATGCTTTCGGGTAGAAACCCGTTTAAGGCGCGCAGTCTGGGAGAAGCCGAAGCGGCGATAGAAAACGCCGAGCTGATCATTCCGTCGCTTTGTTGGGAAGACATTGACGAGTCCGTCGACGACATTATGTTCGATGCGCTCAGCCCCGAGATGGACGGCCGCTATCCAACGATTAAGCAATTTGCAGACGACCTCACGCCGTTTTTAGGCAACCCTAAAGAAGGCACGACTCAGCTCGCTTCCGTGGTGAAGGGCACCGAAACCGTCCGCGAAGAGCGCGCTCCTGCGCCAGCTCGCCCGTCTGTTCCCTTTATCGATCGGCTGGGCGCGCGCGGATCGAATATCGTGTTGCGTATCTTCTCGGGTCTGGGCGCTGCCATGCTGGCCGTGATTGCGCTTCTGAATTTCAGGCTGACCAGCGGGGAAGGCGCCGATACAATCTTCGGCTTGTTCTCCATCATGCCGATTGCCGCATGGATTGCGCTTGCGGTGATTGTGGCCGTTTCGGTGATATGGCCGCGCTTCGGCATGCCGCTTTCCTATCTTGCGGTGGTAGCCATGCTCTTCCTCAACCAAGCGTGGCTTCCGGGCTTCTTGCTTTTGGTAGGCACGGGCGCGTGGTGGTGGTTCTTCGGGCGCGACAATAACCTGATGTGCGCGCTTGGCATGTTGCAGCCGCTCTTTGGAGCGGTCGGCTTTGCCCCGGTGGTCGCGGTGCTTGCGGGCGCTCTGCTCGATGTACGCGATGCCCTTATGACGGTAGCCATGGCGACGCTTACGGCGATCATCTTTGCTTCTATGGGTTCCTGCGACGTGATGAACTGGGCTATCTATACGAATTACATTGTGGCGGTGAATCCGTCGATTGCGGGCGCTAGCATTTCAAGCGGCTTTGTCGAAACGGTTTCGCAGTTGCAGAATTGGCTCATCATCGCGAGCTGGTTTATCGCCGCGGCGCTCTATTCGCTCTTCTGCCGCAGAGGCACGCGCGTCTTCGACATACTCGCCTCTCTCGTGGCAGCAGTCTTTATCATTGCAGGCGCTGTTGCCTTCCCGCTGCTCACCAACCATATGGATTTGCTCACGCCGCTCCTTCTTGCCGGCTCCATTACCTCGGCGCTCTTCGGCATCGTGCTTGCCATCTTGAATATTCCCGACCGCGTGCGCCTCGCCCCAGGAGAGTGGTAAGCCCCGATCCTGTGCATGTGCATCTCGCACCAGAAGAGTGGTAAATCGCGTACATCTTGCCCCCAAAGGGCGATAATCCCTTACGTCTCGTCCCGGAGAGTGGTAAGGTTCTCTATCCAAGAAAATTGCTCTTGCGCGACTGAGGATGTGACTGCAGGTCAACCTTTCGCCAAGAGCTTTTCGTCATTGTGCAAATGATCATTTACTTTTATCAGCAATCTATCGGGAAAGGATCTTGACTTCTATGGCACTCGGCGTAAATAGAAAAGACATGGTTATGGTAGTGGTGCTTTTGGCGGGTACGCTTCTCGCGGTGCTCAATCAAACGCTGCTCTCTCCGGCACTTCCTGCGATCATGGCATCTCTGAGCGTTGATGCAACCACCGTTCAGTGGCTCACCAGCGGCTACTCTCTTGTCGAAGCGGTCATAATTCCTCTTTCCGCCTATCTTATCGGCCGCTTTTCTACCCGCCAGCTGTTTATTACCGGGTTTTCGATCTTCACGGTGGGAAGCCTTTTAGCTGCTGTTGCCCCCAATTTCTGGATCCTGCTTCTCGGCCGCGTGCTTCAAGCAGCTTGCACCGGCATGGCCATGCCTATGGTGTTTACGGTCATTCTGCTCGTCTTCCCGCGCGAAAAACGCGGCACGGCTATGGGTGTTATTGGGCTCGTGATTGGTTTTGCCCCTGCCGTTGGACCTTCTCTTGCAGGCCTTCTGGTTGACACCGTCGGCTGGCGTTGGCTCTTCGGCATTGTGACCATACTTTCGGTTGCGGTTATCGTTTTGGCGATCGGCGTTCTCCGCAATTACGGAGACTTCAAGCGAACTACCTTTGATGCGCTTTCCGTCCTTCTCTCTTCGGCCGGCTTAATATGCTTGCTCTATGGTCTCTCTACGTTTTCTTCGAGTGAAAATCTCTTAATTACGGCGGCTCTTATTATTGTCGGTATTATTTTGGTAGGCCTCTTTGTGCGCCGGCAGCTCACATTGCCCGTGCCGATGCTCAAGGTAGACATCTTAAAAACGCGCAAATATGCGCTCACCGTCATTATCATTGTGATCGTGCAGGCCGCCCTTATGGGTACCGGCGTTATTACGCCGCTCTATATCCAGGGAGTTCGCGGCTATTCTGCCACGATGTCGGGTGTTGCTATGCTTCCCGGCGCGGTCATTGGCGCTTTCATGGGTCTGGTAAGTGGACGGCTCTTTGACCGATTCGGCATCCGCCGCGTTGTCGTTCCGGGTGCCATTGTGGCTCTGCTTGGCGGAATCGGCCTTGCCAACCTTGGCATTGACACCGGCTTCATTGCCATCACCATTAGTTACACGATATTGACCATGGGATTGCAGTTCACCATGACCCCGCTCAATACCTGGGGCGTGAATGCGCTGGATAATAGCGTGATCCAGCATGCACAGGGCGTTTCAAATACCCTCAACCAAGTTGCGGCTTCGCTAGGCACTGCGCTCTTGGTGTCCATTTCCGCCCTTTCTCCAGCCTTTGCCCCCGGTGCATCGGCGCTTGAGCAGCTGTATCTTGGAGATCACATGGCGTTTTGCACAACCACGCTTTTAATGGTCGTGGCTATTTTGATCATCTTCATCTGCGTGCGCGATAAAA
>CAYPKC010000001.1:22543-25128 GCA_964411215.1 uncultured Eggerthellaceae bacterium
AAGGTGCTGGCCTAAAAGGCGTTGCGGAAGCTGTCGGCCAAAAAGGTGCTGCGGAAGGTGCTGGTCAGAGAAGTGCTGCGGAAGCTGTCGGCCAAAAAGGCGCTGCAGCGTCAGCGGAACTCACCGATTATTCGGCCGGCTTTGATGGCGTCACCATTGATGCCACCTCTACCGAGCATCTCCCGGGAGAAAAAACCAAGAGTACTTTCTACGCGAGCGACGTTATGGATTGCGAGCCCCTTTATGCGTCCACGGATGCCACTATGGACAGCATCATCAAGCTTATGGCTGCCCATGACACAAGCGGTCTTCCCATTGTTGATAGCAACAAAGCTTTGGTGGGCTTCATTTCCGATGGTGATGTTGCAGCGTATCTTGGACGCAACGATCTTTCGCTTTTCGACTCTGCTTTGAATCTCTATCGGTTTGTGGATGACTCGGATATCAACTCCCGTTTCATCAATCTGCTCAACCTCAATGTGATGGATATCGCCACCAAGCATGTCATATCGGTGTCCCAGGACGCGCCGCTTGATGCAGCGGTTCATATTCTTTCTGAGCGTCGTATCAAAAAGGTGCCTGTTATCGATTCGGATGATCATTTGGTGGGCACCTTGAGCCGCCGCAACATTATGCATGCTTTGGCAGAAGAGATCAGCCGCGTTGAAAGCAATCAGGGGAACGTGAGCGTTAACTAAAACATCCCCGATCCTGTGCGCCTCGCCCCCGGAGAGTGGCAGCCCCTTACCTTCCACATGCTCCGCGTTATATAATTGAGTCATGGAAATCTTAGAGGAGAGCAGGCGCAAATACCGGCGCATTCCGCGGATTATTTCGCTCGAAACCTTCGTGGTGGTTCTTGCCGCCTTGTCAGCGATCGTCATGATCTGGACGATCTTGACCGCCTCCATGCTCATGCCCGTCATCATTATTTCGGGCATCATTTTCACCGTTTGCATTTGCGCGATCATCTTTCTACTCATGAGCCCCGACACCGTTCGGGCGCGGCAAACCGACTCTATGCTGAAGCTTTCGAGCCGCATGGTCGACCTCATGTCAAATGGCATGACCTTCGAAGCCGCGCAATGCATTTGCGAGCTGCTTCTTCCGAGCACTACGGCTATTGCGGTCGCGATCACCGACCGCACCACCATTTTGGGCTACGCCGGGTATTTGGAAGCGGAAAATCCCAAGGGTTCCAAGATTCGCACGCAGGTCACGCACCAGACGATGCAGGACGGAAAGGCGCGCGTGCTGTTCAGCGCCGAAGAGATCGGGCTGCCTAAAAATCCACGCTATATAAAGGCTGCCATTATCGTGCCGCTGCGCGTCGGACGCGACGACAAGGACATTCGCGGCACGCTCAAGTTCTATTTCCGCTCGGCAGACAAAATCACCGAGACGCAGAAATCCATTGCGCAAGGCTTCGGCGAACTTCTTTCTACGCAAATGACGTCGCTGGAGCTGGAGGAGCAGCGCGAAGTGGCCACGGCCATGGAGCTCAAAATGCTTCAGAACCAAATCAACCCGCACTTTCTGTTCAACACGATCAACACCATCGCCTCGCTCATTCGCACTGACCCGATGAAGGCGCGCGAGCTTTTGCGCGAATTCGCCGTTTTCTACCGCTCAATGTTGGAAAATGCCCAGGATCAGATTCCGCTGATGCGCGAGATCGAGCAAACCTGCCGGTATTTCACGTTCGAAGTGGCTCGTTTTGGGGAAGACCGCCTTGCTATCGAGGTCAATCTTTCCGGCACACCCGGTGTCGAAGACATGGAAGTGCCGTCGTTTTTGCTGCAGCCCTTAGTCGAGAATGCGGTGAAGCACGCAATGCCTGCAGAAGGGAAGCTCAAGGTTGTCATCTCATCTGAGTTCGACGTTGACGATGTCTTGGTGCATGTTGCCGACAACGGCGTTGGCATGTCGGAAGAGACGTGCCGCAACATTTTGCATCCGGAATCTCAAACGGGACTCGGGATTGCTGTTAAGAACGTGCACGACCGCATGCACGGCTTCTACGGCACGGATGCGGAAATGACCTTCTTGAGCGAACTTGGCATTGGCACAAAAGTAACGTTGCGCTTCCCCCGCATGGCAAAATCGCTTGAATAGGATATGCTTGCAGCATGAACACTTCGTTAACGGTGATTATCCTCATAGCATTTGTGGTTATGGCGCTGGTCGTCATTGCGCTGGTCATCTGGGTTGCTATGCTTTCGGGTCGCATTCGCCGTCTTTCGGATATGTTTATCGACTTCCAAACAAAGAGCCAGACGTCAGTGCACGTGCGGCAACTCTCAGGCGTGCAGCAGCCCGAAATTACCACGATTGAGCAGGTGCAGAATACCGTTGCCCAAACGCGCGCCGAACATGAGGAGCAAGTCGAAGAGGCGAAGAAGGTGGCGAAGGTGCGGAAGGCTCAGGCGCAGCATGCACGCGTGGCGCAAGCGGCTTCGCACGCCCAGTCGCAAGCAATGCCAACGCACGCGCAAGCAACTTCTGCGCAAACGCCAGCGGTGACGCAGTCATTTGCCGCGCAACCGCAAGCGGCCTCAACGCAGGCATTTGCAACGCAGCCCCAA
>CAYPKC010000001.1:25228-35743 GCA_964411215.1 uncultured Eggerthellaceae bacterium
CAGTCCCAGGCAACGCAGGCTCAGATGACGCAATCCCAAGCATCACTTTCTCACGGGCAAACACCATCGAATGCATATGCTGCGCAATCGCGCGCGGTATCGCCGGCTCAAGCAGCCACGGCGCACACGCAGGCTTTTCAAGCGCAAACGACGTCTGCCGGATCTTATGCCTTTGATGCCGGCGATGAAGACGACAACGATTTCTTTGAGGGATATCGTCGGAAAGACCCCGCGGATACCGGATGCGGTCGCAGGAATAAGCCCACCATTCCGTTCGGCAAAGACAAAGACAAGATCGACAAGCAAGAAAGCTATGTCCGTGATGCTGTTGACAACGACTTCGACCCGGATTCCATAGACTTTTCGCGCGTCGTCGGATACAAAAACCGCCTCAAGAAATAATCAAAGAAAAGATTTTTCTTAAACTGCCTCTACCAGCCTCAACTTCGGCTCGCATCTGTCGCATTCACGCTCAACCCATTAAAAGATATTGAGCTGGTTGAGAATCAGAAGAACAGAAGCTACCAACAGGAAGATACTAAAGCCGAAGCGCAGCGAGAGCTCGGAGACGCGCTTGATGAGTCTTGAACCAATGGCCGCACCAGGCACGGTGCCTAACGCGATAAAGATGCCGGCGAGCCAATCAACGTTGCCCAAGAATGCCTGCGTGATCGTGCCAGGAATCGCAAGGATCATGACTGCGATAAGAGAGGTGCCTGACGTCTTTTTCATTGGCGTGTTTAAAAGCTGCATGAAAAGCGGCACCATTATAAAGCCGCCGCCTACGCCGACGTATCCCGAAATAATGCCCGCAAACAAACCGATAAGCGCACCGATGAAGAGCTTTTTGCCCCTGATATCTTCCACAGCTTCCTGCGTGCTCTCTTGCGCACCATCCGGCACGCTAACCGCCGCAGCTGCGCTACTTTGACTCTTCTGCCGTTTAAGCTTAATAGCCTTCTTGAGCATGGTGACGGCCGAGTAACCGATCACCAAAGCGGCCACCACCATGATTGACCACTCGGGCGACATGCTTGCAAGCCACACGCCTACGGGCGATGTTATGGCGCCGCCAATACCTGCGGCAATGCCAAGTTTCGGCAAGCATGTTTTGTTGCGCGCATGCGTAATCATGCCGCTTATCGAGGTGGGGATAATGGTGAACAGAGACGTGGCCGTTGCGATAATGCCCGGCATGCCATAAAGAAGCTTGAACACGGGGACTAAGACAGTACCGCCGCCCACTCCCAAAAGACCCGACAGCATACCGACAACAAGGCCGACGGCAATCGAAATGAGTATGGATAAGACAAGCTCCATCGCAGTATGAGGCCTCTTGCGCCAAACAATGAGGCGATCGATTAGGCTATTCGCCTAAATCGAGGCGAATCTGTCCTGTCATACCCGCATCGATCGAACGATTCTCGATCGAGCGCGCCTGTTGTGTGACTGGCTCGATCAACGCTGATTTCACGAGCTCGGAAGTCAGAATCTTGTCGGAATCAACGCGCTCCATGATCTGCGGCCAAATATGCTGGAACTCGAAATACTTGGTGCAATTCTCTTCGGCATAGCGCGTCGCTTCGCCCGTGGCATCTTTCGCTGCGCGGCGATATGCCTTCTTGTCAGGACGAACAAGGCTGCGCAAAAATGCCGTGATCGCAATGCGCTTTCTGAGCCCGCTCTGCAAGAAAGGTCCCGGATACGGCTCAAGGGACGCCGCTGTGACTTTCTGCAGGTCGATCAGCGAATGGCTGTATTCCAGCTTGCCGTATTCATAGAGCCAGCGGAAGATATCTTGACGGAACCGCGCACCTTCATGCGGTGAGGGAGGAGGCAAATGGCGCAGCTGCCATTGATTGTCGAACCAAATGTCTGAGCCGTACATGCGCAAATCAAGCATGTAGTCCAAGTCTTCGCCACGCGGAATCCACGGATCGAACGCCAATCTGCGGAACGCCTCTTTATGGATGGCTAAACAACCGCCGCACACGTGATTGCTTCGCGAAAGGCGCGGTCCTTTCATGGCTTTGCGAATCCATTCGTTGAACGCGCTGCCCTGTTGCCAGAAGCGGTTGTACCACTTGTCTTTCCATTTCGACAGGTAGGAACCCTGGTCGTTAATGTAGAAGCCCGTCTTTGCCAGAATAGGAATACCGTTTTTCGTAAGCTTGCCCAGGCCATACATAGCTTTGCGCAAAAACTCAGGATCGTCGATCACTTCGTCATCATCAATGAACACGGCAGCATCGAAGCCGAGCGCATTAATGATAAGCAGTCCCAAATTACGCACAGCGCTATAACCAACAAGGCCGATCTGCTGATTGACGTGCTCAACGCCAAGGTCTTCCAAACGCTCGCGAATGATGGCGGTTTCTGCCGCGCCTACCACAATGACATTGAGCGAAGGATGCTCAGCAACAATCCCGCGTACCTTCTCGACCGCCTCGAATTCAATCGAACGCGTTGCCGATACCAGGATCAGAATCAATCCGACATCTTCAACGCCTTCAAGCGCTTGAAGGCAGCGTCCTAACTCGCCGGTTTCGTGAATGTTTGTGGTGTGATCGTAATTAGCGATGATCCCCTTGATCTCGTTTCTGCGGCGAGGAGCGGAGATGTACGTTGGAATGATAATTGCAGGATTCATACAAGCCTTTTCGTTATGGCTGTTGAGCGATTCTTTCTCGTGTTGTTATGCTTGAGATACCTTATCAGAGCCTTTTCATGAAAAAGCCGATGCCGCTAAAAGCGGCATCGGAAGCGAAGCTATTTGGATGCGGTGTAATGACCGACCTATTCGTTGACGACCAGGGTGATCTTTGCAGCAGCCTGTCCCACTTCTTGCAGCGTCTCAGGATCGAATGCGGCAAACGTTGCGGTTGCCGGATACGTTCCTGCAGGCAGATCCTTGGTCAGCTTGATCTTTTCAATGAAGCTGTCAGGCTTGATGCCACCGGATTGATAGACCACCTCGTCATTACTATCAAGCGTGATAGTAACTTTCATAACGTACTTGTTGGACGGAACATTCTCGATATAAGCCGTGCCCTCTGACGTTCCGTTTTGGAATTCAATCTTAGAAGCGATGGAGATGTTCAGCATGCCGTCTTCAACGGTGCGGTTGAGTTCAGCCTGAACTTCTTCTTCGGTCTTGTAAGGAGCTTGGCCGCCTTGTGCCGTGTTGTCGTAGAACTGGTTGCCCCCGATGAAGACGACGGCAAGAACAATGATCACGATGACAACGATTGCTGCAATGATGCCAATGATCAGCGGCTTGCGGTTCTTCTTCGGCTCAGAAGAGGCCGGAGTTGCTGCCGGCTTTTCCGGAGCCGGAGTGGTAGAAGGCGAAGCTTGCGGCGCTGGCGTAACCGGTGCGGTTACAGGCTGAGAGGCTTCTGTCTGAGGAGCGTCTTTGACGTCGCCCTCAGCGTTGTTCAAAGGTTCAGTTCCTTTGTTTTCTGCATCGCTCATGTTGCTTCCTTACAACTTCATAGACATGACCATGGTGAAGCTTGCTTACACAACGGCATGGAGCCATTGTTTCAGTTAACTATTATGCGGAAGTTCTCCATATTTGCAAGAAAAAAGCAACAATACGTGGTCAATCTGAAACTTTTAACAGGTTTTAGGAGCTCAAGGCACTTACTTACGCCGTCTCAGAGCCATCTGAGGCGCTTCCCTGCGTCGTCGTATCGTCTTGGTTATCTGCGTTATCCCCGCTGACATTATCTGCATCAGACGAACTGCTATCAGAACTACTTGCATCATCGGCGGTGGCGGCGCTGCTCGAATCGCCATCTGATGCGCCGGCATCCGTTTGAGCCGCATCGCCTTCGCCCGCATCAGCGCCCGACTCGCCGTTGCCTTCGCTCGTCTCGGTCGGCACGGCTGTCGGATCGACTTCCCACACGCGCACCAGACACGACGTGATCTTTTCGCCCTGCAAAGGCACGTGATCGACGTTCGAATACGTCACAATATTCTTGACGTTGCCGCTTGACGCAAGAAACTCGCCATAGCCCTGCGTCGCGACTTCGGGCGCAAGCGTGAAATACCGCCGCTGCTCAAGGTCAACTGCCGCAACCACGCTCGTTGACTTCACAATGAGCCACGCGCTATTCCACGCGGCGCTAGTGTAGGGAGTGCGCGGGAAGCGGAACCACGGCGTGTCGTTTGCAAGCTTCGGGCTCAGCGCCGTATACGTCCCCAGATTCGAAATGCCTCCGCCGTACGAATAAATGCTGTCGAAGGCAAACGAAAATCCCGTGTCGCCATAAGACACGTAGGTCGGCTTCATCTGCGAGGGGAGGGCAAGCGAGTCAAGAACCTGTCCGCTCGAAGCATCTATATAAGTTAGTTCGTAGTAGGTGCCCGACACGTCTGCACGCGGCGCAATGACAATGCCATCAGCGGCCGTCGACGGGGCGCATGCCATTCTTCCGTTCGATTCGTACACCACTTTGCTGTCTTCTTCGCCACGACCGAACGGCGCGCGCATCAACACGCTGCTTTCTTTTGAGCGTTTGCCTTTTGCTTTCGGCAAGGTTTGCCAGAATGCGAAGTCGCCGCTTACGGCAAGGGTCGGCGTATCGAAATCGCCATCGCCTTGCGCCACCATCTGCGGCGTGCCTAACGACATTCCCGCAAGGGAGGCCGCGTAAATGCGCCACAGGCCATTCATAATGTCGGCTTCCGTCCACACCACGCCTTTGGCATTGGCGCGCACATCGTAGATCTCAAAGCCTTCGTCCTGCGCTACGGCGCGCTCCAAAACGGTGGTCATGCTTCCATCAGCAAGGTTCAACAGCCCCACCTGGCACAGCGGATTCGACGTCTCGCACGGCAAAAGGCAGGCAGCAACGGCATCGTCGCTTGCCCAGAGCATAGTGCCGTAAGGAAGTTTTGCCTCAGCCTTGATGCGCACAAACGGCGTGCTGTCTTCTATATAGGTGCACTCTTCGGTGGTGAACACAGAGCTTTCAGGGACATTTAAGACGGCCAGGTCACCGACGGCAATCTTACCGTCCTGGGGAACCACCTCCTTTTTGCTGCACTGCGTTGTTCCGTAGACCGTGCCTGCAACGGCAGCAGCAGCGACCACGCCTATGGTGCCGAACAGAAAACCGCGGCGCGTCATTAATGTTTTCGCAGCGCTTGCAGGATTTTTAAGGCCCTCACCGGCATTGCCATCATGGCCGAAGACGCCTTCGCCTCCCCCATGAGCGTGGGGAGATACGCCTTGGCCGCCTCGGCTGCCGTTTTCGCCGATATGCTTTCCTTTGCGCGGGTGAATTGTTGAAGAAGAGCGTTTTTGCATCAATGTATTATGACAAACGAGAAACACCTTGTCTGCAATGCGGAACCAAAGGCTACAATAATCGCAAATATGCTCATGGGGAAATGAGGCATTATGACAAACACAACTAGTAGAGTTCTTCTGGTAGAAGACGAAAAAAACATTCGCGAAGCAGTTGCTGCCTATTTTGAAAAAGAGGGCTACTGGGTCACCGCTGTCGAAGATGGTGCCGAAGCGCTTGAAGAATTTGGTAAGCACAAGTTTGACGTCATTATTCTCGACCTTATGTTGCCCAAGGTGTCAGGCGAGCGCGTCTGCCGCGTCATCCGCGATACCTCCGATGTGCCGATCATTATGCTCACCGCAAAAGGCGAGATCGAAGACAGGATCATCGGCCTTGAGCTTGGCGCTGACGATTACCTGGTCAAACCGTTTAGCCCGCGTGAACTCGTGGCACGTGTCCGCGCTCTTCTGCGTCGTGCCAATTCCGACAACGAGCCGTTGCGCGAAGCCATGGAATACGGTGAGCTCACCATCGATATGCCGGGACACAAGGTGCTTGTCAATGGCCAAGAGATCGACCTTACCGCCAGCGAGTTCAAGCTCCTTACCACGCTTTCACGCTATCCGGGGCGCGTTTACTCCCGTATGGAGCTGGTTGAAAAGGTTCTCGGCTACGATTTCGAAGGGTATGAGCGCACAATCGACTCCCATGTGAAGAATCTTCGTGCAAAGCTTGGAGATAATCCGCGAAATCCAAAATGGCTGCATACCGTGCACGGAGTGGGGTATCGTTTTGAAGACCCCACAAAAGAAGGCAAATAGCAGCGATCGAGTAGTCATGCAGCTTTTGCTGTAAGGGGCTTGGAGAAACCAACACACTAGCTTGTAGCAAAAGGTATGACAAAAGGCGAACACACAAAAGTCAGAAAGCACATGTCGTATCGAGCCATGATGGCTCTTTCTTTCGTGCTGATCGCGATCATTACAGCAGGCCTTTCCGTCGGCTTGGTTATTATCGTCTTCAACAACTACTTCACCAGCTACACGCGCAACAACATGGAGTCAATTGCAAACTTTGCTGCTACCAGAGTAGCGGGTGAATACGAACACAACACGACGCTTGGCAATGTCGACTTTATTGCCGTGACGGAAACGCTGCAGATCCCGGAAGGCACGGGCATTATGGTGCTCGATGGCAAGGGCAACATTCTGTACGACTCCTCAAAGCACTTATCCGCGCAAGATCCTTCCATTAATTATTCGCCGAGCGCAGCTTCGCAGGTTGCTATTGCAGACATTATTTCGAGTGGCAAAACCATTGGCTCGATTCGCCTGTGGGTCTATGGCTCAGACGTTCTGATGAACGGGCCCGATTTGGAATTCCGCAATAATACCTACGAAGCGCTTATCATCGCAGGTGTCGTGTCGATCATCATCGCGTTGTTCCTCGGCCTTTATATGTCATGGGTCATTACCAAACCGATCAACCGCATTACCAAAACGGCAAGCCAAATCTCCGAAGGCGATTGGAATGCCCGCACGAATATGAAAGCCGGTTCGGAGATCGACAAGCTTGGCGAGACATTCGACTTGATGGCCGAATCGATTGAGAAAAACCGCCAGCTCGAAATGCGGCTCACCTCAGACGTGGCACATGAGTTGCGCACGCCGCTTATGGCTATCCAGGCAACGGTTGAAGCCATGATCGACGGCGTTTACGAAACTGATGCCGAGCACTTGGCGCTCGTTGACAGCGAAGTGAGGCGGCTTTCGCGCCTCGTTGATGCGCTGCTCAAACTCTCCCGCATGGAAAAACGCGCGCAACCGCTCAATGAGCAGGTCAACGACATTGGCGATATTGTCCAGGAAGTTGTGAGCACGCACGAGATTCTGATCGAAGAGTCGGGCTTGAGCGTTGAAACCGACGTTGAACCCAATGTGAAATCGTTCTGCGACCGCGACAAGATTCGCCAAGCCGTGACAAACCTTGTGTCGAATTCGGTGCGGTACACACCTGAAGGCGGAAGCATCAAGGTTTCGGTACGCAAAGACGACACGTGGGCCATCATCGAGGTGGAAGATACCGGTATTGGCCTTTCGCCTGATGAGGAGAAGAGGGTGTTCTCGCGCTTCTGGCGTGCTGATTCGGAACGCGTGCGTGAAGCGGGCGGTCTGGGCGTCGGCCTTGCGATGGTTAAAGAGATTGTGCTGCGCCACAAAGGCGAAGTAACCGCCAAGGGAGAAAAGGACGTCGGCTCTGTCTTTACGATCAAACTGCCGCTCTACGACGAGGAGCTTTCCAAAAAGCAGGCTCGGGCAGCGCTGAAGGCTTTCGAATCCAAGCAACGCTAGCGCGTCCTTCGCAACCGAATCTCGTACGAACAGGCACCACACCTCTCAATCGAACCTTACAAGCGAGAGTACAACAGCGCTTAAGGCTTTCGAATCCAAGCAGCGATACGATAAAATAAGCTTCACTATCCCCGTCTTCGGAAGGCGCCTTATGAGAAAGCCTGACTATCAAGGTAAAGTACGCGACATCTACGATCTTGGCGACACGCTTTTGCTCGTTGCGACTGACAGAATTTCCGCGTTCGACTACATCCTCCCCGACGAGATTCCGCACAAAGGACAAGTGCTCACGCAGCTCTCCGTGTTCTGGTTCAAACTCTTAGAAGGTGTTGTTGACAACCACCTGATCTCGGCAGAGGTCGAAGACCTCCCCGAAGAGTTCAAAGCGGACGCCGACTATCTGCGCGGCCGTTTCATGCTCGTGCGCAAAGCTGACATGATGCCGGTCGAATGCATTGTGCGCGGCTATTTGGCGGGCAGCGGCCTTGCTGAATATGAGCGCGAAGGAACGGTCTGCGGGATCAGGCTTCCGGAAGGACTCGTGAATTCCAGCAAGCTGCCGCAAGCTATCTTTACACCTTCCACGAAAGCCGAGATCGGCGACCATGACGAAAATATCAGCTTTGAGCGATGCTGCGAGATTATTGGCGAAGAAGATGCGCAAGAGCTTTCACGCCTCTCGACGCAGATCTATACCACGGCGGCAGATTATGCGCTTGAGCGCGGTATTATCATTGCCGATACCAAGTTCGAGTTTGGCAAAGTCAACGGCACCTTAATCCTTGGCGACGAAGTGCTGACTCCAGACTCTTCGCGTTTCTGGTCCGTCGATGACTATGAGCCTGGGCGCAGCCAAGCATCATTCGACAAGCAATTTGTGCGCGACTGGCTGTCTGCCCATTGGGATAAGACCGGCGAGCCGCCCCATTTGCCGGAAGACATTATCAAGCGTACATCGGATAAGTACATTCAAGCGTACGAACTGATTACGTCGCAAGCGTTTCCCTTTTAATACAACATCTTGACTGCTTGTCCTGTATCGCAACGGGCGCTTGCGTCTATAATTGTGTTTACTTTCACGAGGCATACTTTTGATACATAACAGGGGAGGTTTCCTTGTCACAGCGAAATCCAATGAACGAGCGTTATTCGACGGACAAGCATGTAGGCGTCTCGCGCAAGAGCGCGGCCTCGGCAAAGCCCAAGAATAAAGCTGCGGCATCGGTTACCGTTGGTTCTCGAAAGAAGACACCGCAAGAGCGCAAGGCGGAACAAAAAGCGGCGCGCAGAGAGGCAACCGAGAAGCAGCGCGAGATCGATCGCAAGTACTATAAGCCTGATACCGAGCGATATAAGAAGCTCAGGAGACTATGGTGGATTTGTCTCGTGGCAGGCGTTGTAAGCGTCATCATCGCATACGTGCTGCGTACTGTCGAGCCGCAGTGGATACCGACGGCTGCACTCATTTTGGCCTATGCCTTTATCATTTTCGCGTTCTACCTCGATTTCTCAAAGATCCGCAAAGAGCGCCGAGCCTACCAGCAGAAAATGCTTTTGCTTGAGCAAATGCAAGAGCGGGAAGCAAAACAGCGGGAAGCAGAAGCACGCCAGAAAGCTAACCATAAGGGGCGCCGCGGCGGTAAGGGCAAGGTTTCTTCAGCCCAAACAGCAAACGCCGAAGAAGATGCGCAAGAGACAGCATCAGAGCAGACCGACGCTGAAACAGTGCCGGAAACGCCTGCCAATAAGGTTATGAGCTTCTTTCGCAAGAAACCACCTCAAGCAGAATAAGCTTTCTTTGCCACCCTTTGCATAGAGGAGACGAACATGGTCAATCGCATATATGTTGAAAAGAAACCAGGGTTCGATATCGAGGCTCAGCAATTACTTGTTGAGCTTCGCGATATTTTAGGCGTCGAAAACTTAAGCGGCCTGCGCATTTTGAACCGCTACGATGTCGAAGGCGTTTCAGATGAGCTCTTTGAGACGGCATGCACCACCGTGTTCAGCGAGCCAGCTGTCGATATCATTCGTACGCAGGCGCCCGAGGCGCTCGCGCCGGGCAAAGGCGGCATGTTCGCAGTTGAATACTTGCCGGGCCAGTTTGATCAGCGCGCCGAATCGGCCAGTGAGTGCATTCAGCTGATTTCGCAAGGGGAGCGCCCGCTTGTCCGAAGCGCTGCGCTTTATCTGCTCGAAGGAAATCTCTCTGAGCAGGAGATTGAAGCGGTCAAACACTACGTCATCAATCCCGTTGAGGCGCGCGAAGCAGACTTGGAGCTTGTCGATGTGCTGACGCAAGAATTTCCCGAGCCTGCCAACGTTGAGGTGTTAGACGGCTTCACCGAACTGAGCGACGAAGAGCTGAAGGCCTTTATCGAAGACCGCGGCCTTGCCATGGACTTCGCCGATATCAAGTTCTGCCAGCAGTATTTCAAAGACGAAGGCAGAAATCCCACCATTACCGAAATCAAAATGATCGACACGTATTGGTCTGACCATTGCCGTCACACCACGTTCGGCACGGTGCTCACCGATATCGAAATTGCCGATATTGCGGTCATGACTGCATTCAACAAGTATCTGAAGATGAGGCATGACCTGGGGCGCGAGAAGAAGCCGATCTGCCTGATGGATATGGGCACGATCGGGGCAAAGTGGCTGCGTCATGAAGGCAAGCTCACCGGCCTTGATGAATCGGAAGAGATCAACGCGTGCACGGTCAAGGTCAAGGTTGATGTGCGCGGCGAAGAGCAGGATTGGCTCTACCTCTTTAAGAATGAGACGCACAACCATCCAACCGAGATCGAGCCGTTCGGCGGCGCTGCGACGTGCGTCGGCGGTGCAATTCGCGACCCGCT
>CAYPKC010000002.1:0-2088 GCA_964411215.1 uncultured Eggerthellaceae bacterium
GTCTGCGCCGTCATGATGTGAGTGAAGATGACGTGGATCTAGCGTGGGTGCCAGGCGCTTTCGAGATTCCGCTTGTCGCGCAGAAGATGGCAGAGAGCGGACGCTATGACGCCGTCATTTGCCTGGGAGCCGTGATTCGCGGTGCGACCAGTCATTACGACCTTGTCTGTAACGAGGCGGCAAAAGGCGTTGCACACGTTTCGCTGAAAACGGGCGTACCGGTGCTCTTCGGCATTGTGACCACCGATACCATCGAGCAGGCTATTGAGCGCGCAGGCACCAAAGCCGGCAACAAAGGATATGATTGCGCCCTGTCGGCCATTGAGATGGTTAACGTCTTGAAGGCTGTGCAGTAACGACGATCGTCCAAGAGGCTAAAAGCACAACGTGGAACACCAGCAAGGAGTTATAAGCGCCGAGACTATCAGCGGCCTCACTTCAGCAGAAGTCCAACAGCGCGTAGAGGCAGGCGCGCTCAATATTGATGCGGGCGTTAAAACCCGCTCGGTAAAGCAAATTCTTTTCGAGAATATTTGCACGCTGTTCAATGCCATGAACGTCGTGCTTGCCGTGCTTGTCGCAATCACGGGCTCTTTCAAGAACATGCTGTTTATGCTCGTGATTGTGATCAACACCATTATTGGCATTGTCCAAGAGATCCGCTCAAAACGAACGACCGATGCCCTCTCTATCATCGCAAGCTCTCATGCCGAAGTCGTACGCGATGGCGCACATATCGAAATTCCCCTTGATCAGATCGTGCGCGACGACGTTATTGTGCTCGGGCGCGGAGATCAAGTACCCGCTGACAGCACGGTAATCCTTGGCGAATGCGATGCCAACGAAAGTCTGCTTACAGGCGAGAGCGACACCATTCATAAGAAGCCTGGCGACGAGCTTATGAGCGGATCGTTCATCAACGCAGGCAAGGTGTATGCCCGCGTCATCCATGTGGGCAATGAGAACTACGCTGCCCAAATCAGCAACGAGGCGAAAGCCCACAAGAAGGTTAAGTCCGAAATCATGGACAGCTTAAACGGCATTATCAAGTTCGTAAGCTGCATTATTGTCCCGATCGGTGCCTTACTTTTTGCGCGCGAGTTCTTTATCGCCCACACTCCGTGGAATGAAGCTCTTCTCTCCACGGTCGCCGCCCTTGTCGGCATGATTCCTGAAGGCCTCATTCTGTTGACGTCAACCGTGTTGGCGGTGGCGGTCATTCGCCTTTCGCAAAGCAAAGTGCTGGTACAGCAGCTCTACTGCATTGAAGCGCTTGCGCGGGTCGATGTCTTATGCCTGGATAAGACCGGCACCATAACAACTGGCGCCATGAAAGTTGCTGGTATAGAAGTAGCCCAAGGTGTCCCTGATGCAGATGCTGCGCGCGCCGAGCTGGATACTGCGTTGGCGTCTTTGGTGAGCTGTGACGAAGATCCCAATGAAACGTCCCGTGCGATTGCCGAGTATTACGCAGAAGGGGCACTTCCGAACGCTGAGTCTGGTGCCGCTGCTACGGCTGCGGGTACGGCGAAAACGCGTGATGCTGCCGGTGATACCCAGGCTTTGAAGCAGGAAGTGTGCACACGCATCGTTCCCTTCGATTCCGATAAAAAGTGGTCAGGCGCAACCCTTGAAAGCGGCAATTCCTATGTCATGGGAGCAAGCCAGTTTGTGATGGGTGACACATTCGACAGCATTGCATCGCAGGTGGAAGCGCTCTCGTCTACCGCACGCGTGTTGTTAGTCGCCAAGGTTTCTGGCTTTACCGACGATGGCGCCATGGTGGGAAGTCCCACGCCTTTGGGGTTCGTTTTGGTCCACGACGAGATTCGAAGTACCGCCAAGCAAACGATTTCCTACTTTAAAGAGCAGGGTGTCTCGGTCAATGTTATCTCGGGTGATGATCCTAGAACCGTCTCAAACATTGCCTGCAAAGTAGGCATTGAAGATGCCGATCAATATGTTGATGCGACAACGCTGAAAACGAGCGATGACATTACCGAGGCGGTCAAGCGCTACCACGTCTTTGGCCGCGTGAAGCCTGAGCAGAAAAAGGAATTCGTATTGGCCTACCAATCCTTAGGCCAT
>CAYPKC010000002.1:2098-34329 GCA_964411215.1 uncultured Eggerthellaceae bacterium
ATGTTGCAATGACCGGCGATGGCGTCAATGACACGTTGGCGCTTAAAGCAGCCGACTGCAGTGTCGCTATGGCTTCGGGATCAGATGCCGCCCGCAATGTCGCAACGCTTGTGCTTGTGAACAATGACTTTGCCTCTATGCCGAAGGTTGTTGCCGAAGGAAGGCGTTCGATCAACAATCTGCAACGCTCGGCATCGCTCTTTCTGGTGAAGACGCTTTTGTCTATGACGCTTGCCGTCTTGTTTATTCTGCTTCCGTGGCAATATCCCTTCCAGCCGATTCAGATGACACTTATCTCGGCATTCACCATAGGCCTTCCCTCTTTTGTCCTTGCCCTTGAGCCAAACCATGATCTTGTTCGTGGCAGATTCTTGAGAAACGTCATTGTGCGCTCGATTCCCAGTGCGTTTTGCGCCGTTTTAACCATTATTGCCATGAATGTCATAGGATACGTGGGTCTTGGGCTTGACTATGAACAGGTATCGACGCTCTGCGTTTTATTGACGGCTTGGATCGGCTTTATGCTTGTTGTCAGGCTTTCCCTCCCCTTCACGCCTATCAGAGGTGCGTTGTGCATCGTGGTTGTTGCGGGACTTCTTTTAGGATCGCTTTTGTTCCCGAACCTCTTTGCCATCAGCCCCTTTACCCCTGCTATGGGAATGGTGTTTGCGATCAGCGCTGTAAGTGTAGCCATCCTCTTCAATGTCCTGTATTCGCTCCTCACCGGCTGGTACGACAAGAGCAAATACCGCCATCAAAAGTAAATACAAAACGACCCCGCGTATCGCAGGGTCGTCTATCTTGATCACACTATGATCTGCGAGCGAGACAGCATGCCCCGCTCACGTAGTTCTTGATTACATAGCAATGAGTGCCAGCAGCGGAACCAAGAGCAGTGCCACAATGTTGAACACCTTGATCATGGAGTTCAGGGCTGGGCCTGCAGTGTCTTTGTACGGATCACCTACGGTGTCACCCGTGACTGCTGCCTGATGTGCGAAGGAACCCTTGCCGCCGAACTTGCCTTCCTCGATAAGCTTCTTGGCGTTATCCCACGCGCCACCGCCACTCGTCATAGAGATAGCGACGAACAGACCCGTGATAATCGTGCCTACCAAAGCGCCACCGAGCACAAGCGTGGTGAATTCAAAAGCGGCTGTGTATCCGACGGCCTTCAAGATGAAGCCCACAATAATAATGATGATGGGAGCACCGATCGGAATCATGGCCGGCAGCGTCATTTCGCGCAGCGCTGCCTGGGTTACGAGGTCAACGGCCTTGCCATAATCAGGCTTGCCGGTGCCTTCCATAATGCCCGGGATCTCCTTGAACTGGCGACGAACTTCGTCAACAACTTCGCCTGCCGCTTTGCCCACACTGGTCATAGCACGTGCGGCGAAGAGGTAAGGCAAAAGACCGCCGATGAACAGGCCGATCAAAATGAACGGGTTAGACAAATCGAACGAGAAGGTTGCGCCCGTTTGCTCTGCAACCGTATGCGTGAAGTCGGAGAACAAAACGACAGCGGCCAGAGCAGCACTCGCAATGGCATAGCCTTTGGTAACTGCCTTGGTCGTGTTGCCGACAGCGTCAAGGGCGTCGGTGCGTTCGCGGACTTCTTCAGGCAGACCGCTCATCTCGGCAATGCCGCCAGCATTGTCAGTAACTGGTCCGAATGAGTCGATAGCAACGACGATGCCTGCCATAGAAAGCATGGACAGCGCCGCAACGGAGATGCCGAAGATGCCGCCCAAGAAGAAGCAGATGATCATGGCAAGCACGATGGCCAAAACAGGAAGCCCCGTTGCTTCCATGCCAACAGCAAGACCCTGGATGATGTTGGTAGCGTGTCCTGTCTCCGATGCCTCAGAAATGCTTTCCACCGGCTTTTTCTCAGAAGAGGTGTAGTAGTCGGTGATGTAGACCATTGCCGCTGTCAAAACAACACCAACGACAGCGCAGATCCACACCGTGAGCGGCGTCATGGATTCCGGGCCTAAAGCGGTGTTCACGACAATCATGTTGCCGAGCATGACCTGGCAGATCGGGAAGAAAAGGATGATCGCGATAATAGCTGCGATCCAAAGACCTTTATATAACGCACCCATGATCGTTCCGTTCGGGCTCATCTTCACGAACACCGTTCCGATAATGGAGGCGACGATGGAAGCTGCGCCGATCATAACGGGGAAGCCGAGAGCCAACGTGAAATTAGAGATGTCAAACGTGAGGTTGCCGATCAGCATGGCAGCAACCGTGGTAACGACATAGGTCTCAAACAGGTCAGCAGCCATGCCAGCGCAGTCGCCGACGTTGTCGCCAACGTTGTCGGCAATAACAGCCGGATTGCGCGGATCGTCTTCCGGAATACCTGCTTCAACCTTGCCTACCAAGTCAGCGCCCACGTCAGCTGCCTTGGTGAAGATGCCGCCGCCTAAACGAGCGAACACGCTGATCAGAGAGCCGCCGAAGCCAAGGCCAACGAGTGCCGACCAGTCAGCAATACCGGCCAAAACAAGTATCGAGATGATCGAAACGGACAGAATACCGAGACCGATGACGAACATGCCGGTGACGGTTCCGGAGCGGAAAGCTGCGCGAAGAGCAGCGCCAAGACCGGTGCGAGCCGCTTCAGCGGTACGAACATTTGCCGTTACGGAAATGCGCATGCCGATAAAGCCTGCTGCAGCAGAAGCAAATCCACCCAAGATGAAGCCGATAGCTGTCCAGACGCCAAATCCTGAGACGCCTAACAAGCCCGGCACCAAAAGCAGAATCGCAATGATGACAGCAACGATCGCGACGGTTCTGTATTGACGAGACAGGTAAGCCATGGCGCCTTCCTGAATCGCCGCTGCAATGCTTTGCATCTTCTCATTGCCTGCAGGCAGTTTCTTGATGCTGCTAATGAGTGCAGCAGCATAGACCGCAGCAATGATTCCCGCAGCCAGCCCTATGATAAGGGGCAGCGAGGGCATTTCTACCATGATACAACCCTTTCTATTAGCAAATCCTTTTTGCGCATGGGCGCACGCGCCCATGTCCCCAACAGCTCTAAGAACTGCAACTGAATACTTATATCACTTTTTTAGGAGATTCTGTGGAGAATTGTGGTGATACGCCCGTATAGCTAGCTGATTTTCACAACCCAACCTGCTGGGCCCTCAATCTCGCCGCTTTGGATGCCCGTCAGTGTGTTGCGAAGCTCGGTCATCACCGGACCTGGTTTCTCCATTCCGCTAATGTTGATCGTTTTGTCTCCATAGGTAATCATGCCAACGGGGCTGATGACTGCTGCGGTGCCGCAGAGTCCCGCTTCGACAAAATCGCCTGCTTCGACTTCGCTGATCTTCACGGGGCGCTCTTCGACCTTCATACCCAAAATGTCACGGGCAACTACCACGAGCGAACGTCTTGTAATGGACGGCAGAATGGAATCAGTCGCACTTTGAGGAACGACAAGCGTGCCTTCTTTGTTGACGAAGATGATGTTGGCGCCGCCAGCTTCTTCGACATACGTTCTGCTCTGCGAATCAAGGTAGAGATTCTCGGCAAACCCGTTTGCATGGGCTTCGACATTGGCTCGCAAGCTCATCGCGTAGTTGAGGCCGGCCTTGATGTTGCCCGTTCCACGCGGTGCTGCACGGTCATACTCGCTGACGCAGATATGGATAGGAACCGCGCCGCCCTTGTAATAAGGGCCAACGGGCGTGACGAAAATGCGGAACTGGTATTCGTCGGCAGGCTTTACGCCAATGACGATGCCGGTAGCAAACATGACGGGGCGCAAGTACAAGGTTGCGCCGCTTCCATAAGGCGGCACCCATGCCTCGTTTGCTTTCACGACTTGCTTGACGGCTTCAATGAACCGCTCTTTCGGGAAAGGCGGCATGCAAAGCCGCTCTGCGGTGGTATACATACGCTCGGCGTTGAGGTCGGGTCTGAAGCATACGATCTCGCCGTCTTTGGTGGTGTAGGCCTTAAGGCCTTCGAAGCATTCTTGGCAATAATGCAAGATGCCTGCGCATTCGCTCATAACGACGCTATGGTCGGGCGTAAGCTCGCCTTCGCCCCATGCGCCATCTTTATAATTGCAAACGAAGCTGAAATCCGTCTCCCTGTAACTGAATGTCAGATTGCTCCAGTCAAGATTTTTCTTTTCAACCACCGAGATCATCTCCATACCCTATTGAGTCTTTTCAAGGCGCATCTTAGCCGAATTCGCGGAATAAGAAGACGCGCCTGAGATCCATATACCACTTATCCTCAAGCTCTATTATATCGGGATACATTTCAAGAATTTTAAATCTCGGAATCTTGCAGCTATGAAGCCGGCATGTTTGGCTGCGTACGGGGTAGATGGCACACGTCATGTCATCGTTGCGGAAGGGGCACACGCCTTCACCGAGATCGCGCGGTGTTGCGTGACCCGCATCGACATAATCGATAATGCGCTTTGCCTCTTCGCGCGTCATTGCAATCACAGAGATGTTGCAACACGTTCCGCACTGGGCGCACTCTTCATATGCGTTAAAACCAGTATCCACCTTACCTCCTCCCGCACCAAAAACGGGACAATAGGCTACGTCCCCGTTGTCCCGGTTTTGGTGCGGGAACCGCGTTCGCAGCGATTTCCCCACGAGTCAATGATCTCGCCGTTTTTGTACACGCAAATGACTTCGCAGTTGTTGGAGCATATGCCGCACTCGACTTCGCGCGTGACGAACTCAAAATCTTGGAAACCTTGCAGATCAATGGGCTTCTCGCCATTGGTTTCAGTCTCTGCTGCTGCAAGCAATGCGATCCCGAATGCTCCCATCAAATGCCCATCGTCATCAACGATCACCGGAAGCCCCAGCTCGTCTTCAAACGCTTTCACGACGCCAATGTTCTTGCTGACGCCTCCCTGAAAGACAACCGGCGCAGAAACATGCTTGCCCTTCCCCACATTATTAAGGTAGTTGGACACCACGGCCTTGCACAGACCGGCAATAATGTCTTCGCGGCTATAGCCGACTTGAATCTTGTGAACTAAATCGGATTCTGCAAACACCGTGCAGCGCGCAGCGATTTTTGCAGGCTTATGCGATGTCAATGCAATGCTGCCGAATTCTTCTACCTCAACGCCGAGTCTTTGTGCTTGGCTCGACAAAAAGGCACCCGTACCAGCAGCACAGAGCGTGTTCATCGCGTAATCGGTGGCGATGCCCCCATCCAAGAGAATGATCTTCGAGTCCTGGCCGCCTATTTCCAAGATCGTGCGCACATCAGGGTGAATATAGGTGGTGCCCACCGCATGTGCCGTAATCTCGTTTTTGACGACCTCGGCACCAAGCATCGCGCCAACCAAACGCCTTGCCGATCCGGTTGTGCCCGCACCGACAATCTCAACGTCTTCGCCAACTTGTCCTGCAAGATCAGCCACCACGCGCTTGGCAGCCTGAGACGGATTGCCTTCCGTCCACAAGTAGGATCGCGCAATAATGGTGCGATCCTTGTCAATGAGTACTCCCTTTGTAGAGATGGATCCGATATCGATTCCCAAATATGCTTTCATTGCCTTAATCCGCCTTGGTCGTTAGGTACCGCTGTTATCGTTACTTCGTGCTAAGCGCCCTGCCATGCTTTTTCCTCATAGCAAGCATGTCATAGAACGCTTCAAGCCTGGTTGAAAGTCCCGTATCGCTTGTCTCTGTATCGTAGGTCAGATACAAAATGGGGATATCGTAGTCTTCAGAGATGCGCCTCAGGATAGGAATGCAATCGATTTCAGGCGTGCATCCCGCACATTTTGCATGAATCAGCCCGTCAAAGCCTGATTGCGCAAACTCTTTTGCTGCTGCGAGCGTCAGCGTCGATGTTGGCCCTGCATCGAACTGCAAGTATTCGGAAATACCGCGTCGCATATTCTTTTCGTGATAATGCAGGTAGCGATTGGAGAAATTCAGCTTTCGGTGCACTTCCGCCCCAAGCGCCATAAGCTTTTCGTCAAGCCCCAAATTGGAATTCTCATCAATTGCCGTATAAAGCTCTCCCACAATGCCGATGCGTATGCAATCGTTCGGCTTATCGATGGGAATGGCGTTCATGCGATCGAGCGATTTTGCACGAACCTCTTCAATGTCTTTAGCCGACGTGCAATGCATCATGTCGTTCAAAAACGACTCCCACGCTTGCGCATAGCTCCCCCGCGTCAGTTCAAAAGCGCCATGCTCCATATAGAAATCGCGCACTTCGTCAAGCGCGTTCAGCATCTTCGCGCACACAAGCAACTGCTTAATGCCAAAAGGCAAATTGATGTCAGGATTGACCAGGCGAAGCACTTCTTTGCCCCACCCGAGATACCCCTGCTCAATGCCGTGCGAGAAATTCAGCATGGTGAATTCATAGCCCATATCACGCAGAATCTTCTCCTGCATCTCTCCGTAATAACCGAGCCGGCAAGGGCCGCCCACCTGCACAAGAAAATCCGCACCGCGCTCTAAAGCCTCAATCCAATCTCCCATCATGTGCTTGAAGGGCGTGCACACATAGTCGCTCGAGTTCTGTATCCCCAGTTCAAGGGTGCGTTTTGTCGGCTTTGGCAGCGGAAGATAATCGCAATCGAGAACTTGCTCGACAAAAAACTTGAACAGCGGCGCATAGTAGGCGTAACGAAAAACGGCAATCTTGGTGTCTTTGTGACTGCTTGCATCACGCTTGAACGTAACCATGGGCAGGTTTCGCCTCCTCACCAAGATACGACCCCTTCTTCTTATACCGAAGAATGTCGACAAAACTCTCTATTCGTGTCTGAATGCCTGCCATGCCGCTTAACGAATCGATCATGAGATTCAGAATAGGAAGGTCGCTGAAATAGCGGATAACGGCATCATCAAACATAGAGTCGGGGCCACACGGAAATGCCGACAGCAGAATTACGCCGTCAATCCTCTTTTTGTTTTGAAGAAGAGAGCCCACCAGTTCGCGATTGATCAGCCACGGCAACGTATCGGAGAATTCAAAGCTCCTTTTGAATCCAGCTGCACGGTCGCTTTCATCAGCATAGATCACAAATGCATTCAGCGATTCAATGGTGCGCACGATATCGCCGAAGATATAGTCGTCATGCGCCACATAGGGATGCGCGATAAGAAGAATTGTCAATGGAGCGTCTATATCAGATGCGTGCTCTTTCAAAGACAGGCGCTTGAACTTATCGAGCAAGCAAAAGCTTTCTTCTTGATGAAGCGCCCGGCGTCTGTCGGAAAGAGCCTGCGCCTTATGCGCATCATGCCACGCTTGCGAAGCCTCTTGCGGTGAAGCGCCCAACGTGGATACGGCAAAATCAACAAAAGCCTTTTTCGTCTTCCGCACATTCTTGGAATCGGCCACGCGCAACGTCAGTACTTCTTGGCATCTGTCCCGAAATGTCGCTCGCACCATATCGGGAAGCGACTGGTACTTGGTGCAAAACCCTGCGCGTGGATTGGTGCTGTCATAACAGGGGATAAAGAGCGCGTCACATGAATCAACAAGGGAGGCGACGTGGCCCAGATAAATCTTTGAGGCAAGGCATACTTCATCAGATGATTCGGCTTCACCCAAATCAAAGATGGCCTTGTCGGTTGGCGGGCTCACTATTACCGTGCAGTCAAGCCTTTCGAGAAAGGTTTGCCACAGTATGCCGTACTTATACCAGAGCAACCCCCTGGGAATCCCTATGATTCTGTCTTGCTGCACCTCTCCCCCTTAGCTCGCGCGACATGCGCGCATCAACGAAAAGACATGATAATCGATACGATATATAACCGTATTCTGTTACTAAATGTTATCGATTCTCAATTTCAGCATGAGAAATACCGCGAAAAAGCTATTAATGGTATTGAGGGACGAAGAGGTTAGCCCGCAAAGGCTCAAAGGATGAAGATGGCTGATTCGGATACGCGCATATCGGTGGATGAGGCGCTCGTCAAGCTTATTACCTATGCACAAGACAAGAGTCTCATTTGCGAAGAAGATTCCGTATGGGCGCTCAATACTGAATTGAGCATCCTTGGTTTAGCGTCTTTTTACGGCGATCTCTCGGACAAAAGTCCCATTGCTGATGCAGATCTTGAAGGCATCCTGACCATTCTGTGCGACGACGCCTGCGAGCGCGGCATTATTGAAGACACGCCGGCTGCGCGCGATCGGCTCGACACCAATATTATGGGCGCGCTCACCGCACGACCGTCTCATGTGATCGATATGTTTTGGGCTGAATACGGCAGATCTGCCCACAACGCGACGAATTGGTTTTTCCGCTTCAATCAAGACGTGAACTACATCAGGCGCTCTCGCGTGGCCAAAGACCTGCGATGGCAAGTTGCCACGGAATATGGCGATTTGGATATCACGATCAACCTTGCGAAACCGGAAAAGGATCCTAAAGATATCGCCGCAGCGCAGCATGCTCCCCATAACGATTATCCACGGTGTCTGCTCTGTCGGGAAAACGAAGGGTATGCGGGCCGCATCGATCATCCAGCGCGGCAGAATTTGCGCATGATCCCGCTGAATCTTGCCGATGAGCCGTGGTTTTTCCAGTACAGCCCTTATGCGTATTACAACGAGCATTGCATCGTCTTGAGCACACATCATGTGCCTATGCATATTGACCGCACCACGTTCGACAGGCTTTTGGAATTCGTCTCGCTGTTCCCCGCCTACTTCATAGGATCAAATGCCGATCTGCCTATCGTCGGCGGTTCGGTGCTCAGCCATGACCATTTCCAAGGAGGCAGGTGCACGTTCGCTATGACGAAAGCGCCTCTTGAGGACACGTTTGTTTTCAAAGGTTTCGAAGATGTGGAAGCAGGCATTGTCCGATGGCCCATGAGCGTTATTCGCCTCACGTCCATTGATCCGCATCATCTGTCTGCGCTCGCGGAAAAAATACTGACCCGCTGGCGCACCTACTCTGATGAAAAAGCCTGCATCGTTGCTTTCACGGATGACGTGGGCCATAACACCATTACGCCTATTGCGCGCCAGAAAGATGGTGCTTTTGAGCTTGATCTCGTACTCAGGAACAACCTCACCACGGAAGAGCATCCGTATGGCGTGTTTCATCCTCATGCAGAGCTTCACCATATTAAGAAGGAAAATATCGGGCTGATTGAAGTCATGGGGCTCGCCGTTCTTCCAGCACGGCTGAAAGATGAACTGAACGAGCTCGCGTGCGCTCTGATGGCTGGCGAACATATTCGCAAGAACGCGCTGATTGCTAAACATGCCGATTGGGCAGAATATCTTGCATCAGCCTACACGTTCACCGCCGAGAACGTGTGCGACATCTTGAAAGAAGAGGTCGGTCAGGTGTTTGTGCGCGTGCTGGAACAAGCAGGTGTTTTCAAGCGAACGCCCGAAGGACATGCTGCTTTCATGCGCTTCATCAAAAGCGTCTCGCACTAAAGCTCGCAGACTTTCGCCGCGCACACAATAGGTATATGCGATAATCAATACATCCACTGTTCTCATGAAAGGAAACGCACATGGATGAGGTCTTGAAGTATCTAAAGGACAATCCCACTTACTATCTTGCAACCGTTGATGCACAGGGAAATCCTGATGTTCGTCCGTTTGGCACCATCTCAAAAATTGATGGCGATCTGTACATTCAAACCGGCATGGTGAAAGATTGCTACAAGCAAATGGAAGCGCATCCGCAAATCGCCATCTGCACGGCAGACGACAAGGGCACATGGCTGCGCCTGACGGCAACCGTCGTTCCCGTGTTGGATGATGCGATTGTCAACGCTGTTCTGGATGAGTATCCGCAGCTTCGCGACATGTATACGCCGGGCGACGGCAACACGGTTGTTCTCAAGCTCACCAATGCCACGGCTCGCTTCTGCTCCTTTACGGCAGAACCACGCACCGTCACGTTCTAATCTGAACGAACGACTCCGGGGTTTTTAAACCCTTCCGAGGTTTCGATTCGGATGTAAACGCATGGGCTCACCTGAGTCCATGCGTTTTTGTATTACAGTACGAACAAAACAGCTCTTATTGAGACAGTATCAACTTCACGATCAAGGAGTACCTCATGGGCATTATGGATAACGTCATGGATTCTTTCAACAAAGGTGCCGATGCCGTTGTTGGCGCTGCAACGAAAGGTGCTTCTGCTGTCAAAGATGCTGCCTCAAATGTTTTGATCGAAAACGCGGACTTCGTCAAAGACTTCGCGCGGCTGTGCACCCAAGGTTTCAACTTGGGCTTTCATGAAAGAAATGGTGGCAATCTCAGTTACCTCTTAACGCAGAACGACCTTGATGCCGTCTACAAAAGCTTCAACAATACTCCCGGAACGTGGGTGGCTTTAGAGGTGTGCGAGCCGTCGCTCGCGGGTGCTTTCTTCCTGGTCACCGCAACTGGCAGCTATATGCAAAACATCGCACAAGAGCCCAAAGAAAACCTTGGCATCTTGGAGATCAATGCGGAAGGAAACGCGTATCGAGTTGTGTGGGGCTTTGCGGAAGGCGGCGCTCCCACCTCAGAATTCCCGTCGCACTTCATGATCCATGCGATACGCCAAAAAGCTACGGGCGGGAAAAGCCGCGTTCTCTACCACGCCCATCCGAAAAGCGTCATTGCCACCACCTTCGTACTTCCCCTTGATGCAAAAACGTTTTCGCGCATGCTTTGGAAGTCTATGACCGAATGCGTCATGGTTTTTCCCGAAGGCGTTGGTGTGGTGCCGTGGATGGTTCCAGGCGGCGCAGACATCGCAAAGGCAACGGCCGAGCAAATGGAGACATACCCTGCATGCATCTGGGCACAGCATGGCGTTTTTGCATCGGGCGAGACCTTCGATGCCACCCTTGGCCTTATGCATTGCATTGAAAAAGCAGCTGACATTTACGTGCATGCCCGCAGTATGAATGGCGGCAACGATAGTTTCGCCAACACTATTCCTGATGAAGGGCTCAAACAAACAGCGCTTGAGTATGGCGTGACACTCAATACGTCGTTACTTGAGAAGTAACGACGCGCGGATAAACATGCGCTTAGCTCTCGTCTTTTTGCTCTGCCATGATGGCGGCAAAGTCCGACATCACATCGGCAATAGGAATCTGTTGCGGACACACCTCTTCGCACGTGCGGCATCCAATACAGGCACTCGGCTTTTTATCGTCGGGCAAAGCGCTGAGCGCCATGGGTGCCATGAAGTCTTTGCTTCCCGTCAGAACACGCTGATTGTAGAGTGCAATGAGTGCCGGAATGTTCAGCTCTTGCGGGCAATAGCTTGTGCAATAACTGCATGCCGTGCACGGAACCGAATCGTCCGTGAGCTCCTTTGCTATATCCATAAGCACCGCAAGCTCAGTGCTGTTCAAGGGTTCATCCGTCTCAAAGATGCGCAGATTGTCTTTCATCTGCTCTCTGTTCGACGTTCCCGACAAAATGGTGGTAACCCCGGGAATGCTTTGCAGATAGCGCATCGACCATTCGGCTACACTCACCCCAGGGCGCAGCTCCTGGAATTTCTGGATGTACTTTTCCGGAATATCTAACAGTTTTCCTCCGCGCAAAGGTTCCATAACCCAAATCGGTATGCCCATGTCGTTCAGGCGCTCGACCTTGTACTTGGCATTTTGGAACTCCCAATCAAGCCAGTTCAGCTGGATCTGGCAAAACTCCATGTCTTTGCCGTATGCATCTAGAAACCTATCGAACGTTTCTTTGTCTCCATGGACCGAAAAGCCCAGATGCTTAATGGTGCCCGCGCGTTTTTGCTCCATGAGATAGGTGTAAATGCCGTAACGCGCATCGTCGAGATAGGCATCAATGTTCATCTCGCACACATTGTGGAAGAGATAGAAATCAAAGTAATCCACCTGGCAGCGACTCAACTGCCGAGCGAATATCTCTTCGACCTTGCCCCACAGCTTCTTATCATAGCCTGGGAATTTGGTCGCAAGATAGAAGCTCTCACGATCATAGTCGCGCAAGATTGAGCCAACGATCTCTTCAGATTTTCCATCATGATAGCCATAGGCGGTGTCGAAATAATTGACGCCGCCTTCAAACGCCATCTTGATCATTTCTTTTGTCTGGGGAATATCAACATCGCCATCAGCATCGCCGATCTTGGGAAGGCGCATGGTTCCCATCGCGAATTGGGAGATATCAAGTGATTCAAACTTTTTGAATATCATGTTACATCCTTCCACAAACGTTACGAATGCCGCAGGTAGACCCCATAATTTGCTTTACCCTATTTTAATGCTATTTACAAGTTAAGTAGTATTATTGATGCTGCAATAAAAGCGTCTGGAGAGATGGGCTGAGTGCATGATTTCATTTTTCAAATCAGAACAAGGCGAAATAACCAGGATCGATGACATGGAACCTGGTTGTTGGGTCGATGTTCTGCAACCCACCTCAGAAGACCGGGAATGGCTACTTGACAAACTCGAGCTCGTTCCCGAGTTTGTCAAAAGCGCCTTCGATGACGAAGAAACGGCACATGTCGACGTCGATGATGATACGGGTCAAGTGCTCGTCACAGTCGACTGCCCGTTTGTGGAAGCCGAAGACGAGGTTGACGATAAATCCATCACGCAATATGACACGCACCCTTTGACGTTTATCTTTTTGCCTGAACGCGAATGCTTTGTGACGTTCAGCTTGCGCCGCAATGAGACCGTAGCGAATTTCGCCTACGGCCGGGTTCACAACGTCTATACCGAGCGTCGCACGCAATTCCTCTTAAAGATGCTTTTGCGTGTCACGCAGCGATACCTTGTGTGTCTGCGCTCCATCAATCGGCAAATCCGTGAATACGAACGCTCTCTGCGCGCCACCATGCAAAATACCGAGCTCATGAAAATGCTCGGTTTGGAGAAATCGCTTGTCTACTTCTCCACCTCTCTGCAAGGCCTTGAGTCAACGGTCTCGCGCATCGAGTACGGACGCGTGCTGGAGTTCAACGAAGATGACAAGGATCTTCTCGACGACGTGAAAATCGAGATCGCGCAATCAACTGAAATGTGCTCCATCTATACTCACATTCTTGAAAGCGTCATGGATACGTTCTCAAATGTGATTAGCAATAATTTGAACTACACGATACGAACATTGACCGTGATCACCCTCATCATGGCAATTCCGACTATCATATTTAGTTTTTACGGCATGAACGTAGCAGGGCTTCCGCTTGTCAACCTATGGTGGTTCCCGTTCGTAATTGCCTTAATTATCTGCATTGTGGCAGTAGTGGTACTAAGAAAGGGTCGTTTTTTGAAATGAGAAATGTACGGATCAGTGACGAAACAATGAAACGTGGAGCTCTGACCAAAGAGCTCTCTTTAACTTTTAAGGAAAAACTCGAGCTTGCAAAGCTTCTTGATAACTCCGGTGTTTCTGTAATTGAAATCGAGGGCATTGAAAAACCGAAAGCAGATGCGCTTCGCATTAAATCCATCTCATCGCTGACGAAAAAATGCACGCTTGCGGTGCCGGTCAAGCTCGATGGCTCAGATGTCGAAGATATTTGGGCAGCACTTGAAGAAGCGACTTCGGCGCGTCTGCAGGTGCAAGTCGCAACCAGCCCTTCCCGCATGGAATATGTCCATAAACTGAAAGCTGAAACCCTTGTCAGCGTTGTTGCAGACACCATAAAGCAGTGCCGCGAATTCACCGACAATGTCGAGTTCATTGCCGAAGACGCAACGCGTACCGACAGCGATTACCTTGCAACCATTGTGCGTACCGCCATCGATGCCGGCGCCACCACCGTTACCATCTGCGACGATGCCGGAAAGATGCTGCCTGATGAGTTCAAGCAGTTCATGGCGCAGCTGAAAAGCGATATTCCCGAGTTGGAGCATGTCACGTTAGGCATTTCGGTCTCAAACGATCTGTTTATGGCCGTGTCTTCCACCATGGCTGGCATTATCGAGGGTGCCGGCGAAGTGAAGACGACCACCTATCCGCTCGGTGTGACGCAGCTTCCGAAACTTGCCCGCGCCATCGCAAGTAAAAGCGACAGCTATGGGTTCGAGACGACCTTGAACATGACTGCCCTCAACCGCACGGCGCTCCAAATTGAACGTATTTGCGAACAAGGCAAGGTGAAGTCAACTTCGTTTGCCGCTGCTGCCGTCTCAGAGACCGAAAGCGATATCACGCTGTCTGTGCATGACAGCCGCGAAGCTGTTGCAGAATGCGTAACGCAGCTCGGATACGATTTGACCGACGAAGACATTTCGCTCGTCTACGAGTCATTTATGCGGATTGCCTCTAAAAAGGAAAACGTCGGCGGGAAAGAACTTGATGCCATTGTGGCTTCTGTTGCCATGCAGGTGCCTCCGACCTACAAGCTTGAGCGCTACACGATCAACTCAGGCAACTCTATTAAGGCGACCGCCTATCTCAAGATCATTATCGGCGACAAAGCGATTGAGAAAACAGGCATGGGAGATGGCCCCATTGACGCCGCCTTCGCTGCAATTGATGAGATTGTGGGCAAAACCTACGAGCTTGATGATTGGCAAATGGCTGCCGTCACCGAAGGCCAAGAAGCTATGGGCGAGGCGGTTATTAAGCTGCGCTCCGACGGCAAGGTTTACTCGGGCCGCGGTATTTCAACCGACATTATCGGCTCAAGTATCCGCGCCTACCTGAATGCGTTGAACAAGGTCGTCTTTGAGGAGGATAACCAATGAGACTTTCCTTCTCTACCCGCGGCTGGGATTCATACACCTGGGAAGAACTGGTAGATGCTGCTGCCGATATGGGCTTTACCGGCATTGAGGTGTACGACCTCTTAAAACATGAGCGCCTGCTCAAAAAGGGCGAGCCTTTCCACGAATTCAGCGCCCGTGCAACGTCGCGCGAACTGCGCAACAAGGGGCTTTGCATTCCCGTGTTCGACACGTCCATCGACATATCGGTGGCGGAAGGTGCCGATTCAAAAGGCGCTGGGGCTGGCCGTGCATCCGGCGCAAGCGCGATTGATGGCGTGAAGCAGCTCATCGATATCGCCGCGATCATGAAGGTCGAAAACGTGTGCGTCAAAGCACAGTTTGGCGATGAGGAAAACGTGAGAGCGGCCCTGGATGAGCTGGTGCCGTATGCGTGCGAGAAGGATGTGTGCATCCTTGTTGAGACGAGCGGCATGTATGCGGATACCGCACGCTTAATGGCGCTCCTCGACACGTATGCGAACGACCACCTTGCAGCCCTTTGGGATGTGCATCATCCGTACCGCGATGCAGGAGAGACCCCTTCCCTTTCTATCGAGCATCTCGGTGCTTATGTGAAGCATGTCCACATGCGCGATTCCAACGATGATGCCACCTATAATCTGATTGGCGAAGGCACGCTGCCGATAGATCAGATCATGCGCGCGCTGGCGTCCATCAATTATGACGGCTTTGTCTCTCTTGAATGGAAGCCAGAATGGATGGATGACCTTACTGACATGGAAATCATCCTGCCGCATTTTGTGAATCGCATGCGCCGCTATCGCTATACCAGAAGCTCGCGTCCACACTTCTATCCAAACCACGATGGCACCGGCCAGTATCTGTGGAAGAAGGCTGAACTGATCGATTTGACGTTTCCTCAAGTGCTCGATTATGTCGCCGACGCCTTTCCCGACCAGTATGCGTTCAAATACACCACGCTGGATTACACGCGTACCTATGAAGAATTCCGCAAAGATGTTGATGATTTCGCCCGCGCGCTCGTGTCGCTGGGAGTAAAGCCTGGCAGCAAGGTGGCGATTTGGGCGACGAACGTGCCGTCATGGTTTATTACGTTTTGGGCAACGACCAAGATTGGTGCGATTCTGGTAACCGTCAACACCGCCTATAAGATTCATGAAGCGGAATATCTGCTTCGCCAGTCTGACACCCATACGCTGGTCATGATTGAAGGCGCTCTTGACTCCAACTACCGCGAGATCATAAACGAGCTTTGCCCGGAGATAGCCCAAAGCAAACCGGGCGAGCCGCTGCATTGCGAACGGCTGCCTTTCTTAAGGAATGTCATTACCGACGGCTTCAGTATGCCGGGCTGCCTATCGTTTGACGAAGTCTTCGACCGCGCCGATATGGTCTCCCTTGATACGATCAACCGCATGGCTGCCAACATCCACCAAGATGATGTGTGCAACATGCAATACACGTCCGGTACCACCGGTTTTCCGAAAGGCGTTATGCTGACGCATCGCAATGTGGTCAACGACGGCAAAAGCATCGGCGACCGCATGGGGCTTTCTACGGCAGACCGCATGATGATTCAGGTTCCTATGTTCCACTGCTTCGGCATGGTGCTTGCCATGACTGCATCCATGACGCACGGCACAACCATGTGCCCTATTCCGTATTTCAGTGCCCGAGCGTCCCTTTCCTGCATCACGCAAGAGCGCATCACGTGCTTCCATGGCGTTCCGACCATGTTTATCGCGATGTTCAACCATCCCGATTACAGAAAGACCGACTTCTCCCATATGCGTACCGGCATTATGGCAGGTGCGGGGTGTCCGCCTGAGCTCATGCGCCGCGCCGCTGATCCTGACGAGATGAATATGACCGGTATTGTGAGCGTATATGGACAGACGGAATCTTCCCCTGGCTCAACGCAGTCGACGTGGACTGACTCGCTTGAGCTGCGTACCGAAACGGTTGGATACGCTTTCCCGCATGTTGAATGCAAGATCATCGACCCCGAAACAGGCGAAGAGTTGCCCGATGGCGAAGATGGAGAATTCTGCTCTCGCGGCTATAACACTATGAAGGGCTACTACAAGATGCCCGATGCCACGCTTGCCGCTATTGATGAAGACGGCTGGCTTCACTCTGGAGATCTAGCCCGCCGCAATCCCGACAAAACGTTTACGATCACGGGCCGTTTGAAGGACATGATCATTCGCGGTGGCGAAAACATTTATCCGAAGGAGATTGAAGAGTTCTTCTTGGCGCATCCGAAAGTGCAAGACGTCCAAGTTATTGGCGTGCCCGACGACAAATACGGCGAAGAAGTGATGGCCTGGGTCATCATGAATCAAGAAGAAGTCGCTGATGAGGCCGAATTGCGCGCCTACGCAGAAGAGCGGCTTGCGCGTCACAAAGTTCCGCGTTACTTCAAATTTGTTGACGAGTTCCCTATGAATGCTGCCGGCAAGATTTTGAAGTACAAGATGCGCGAGACTGCCGTCGAAGAGCTGGGTTTGTAACGCGAAGGATTTATATCGCGTAAGATTTATGACACGTCATCAGTAGCGTTTTTTGCTTGGTCGCCTAAGACTTGATCGCGAATAATCTTGCCGTGTTCCGCTTGACGCGCCCATATATTTTCGCCTTCCGTCACTTCTGACTCTTTGAGTTTCTGTGCAGAGTTGCGTTTTCCGGGCGCATGCGAGCGTTCGCGCGCTTTTTGCTTTTCCACCCGCTCGGCTTTCCACTTCGCCATATCGCCTTCTATAGCCGAACGTGATATCGGGCGATCAAACGCTTCGCGCTTCCAGAAAAGCCAGATGGTCAGCAGCAGTGCCGCAATGGCTACTTGCCACGTGCCAATAAAGAGAAACTCTATGCCCGCAATGAGCACGAGCGCTGAGACAGTAATTGCCCATGCGGTTCGAAAGCGGAAGATAAGGCCGACGGCCAACACCATAAGACCGATCGAACTGAGGATTAAGGGTATGCCGACAACAAGCGAGCTCATGTCGACCCAGCTGGTCAGCATGGTATAGGGCGTGAGCATGTCAGGCAGCACGGCCACAAGGATATTAACCAGTCCGATCAAGAACACGAGCGTGCCGGAAATCCATGCAATGTCCTTATGCTTTTGGCGAAGCGTCGGCGACTTTTTCGCTTTGAAGAACCCTGACTGCGAAAGCATCACAGCACCTATGCAGAACGGAATCCAGAACATGATGCCGCGATAGACGAGTGCGATTGCAGCAGCAGTTGCGACGGTGCAACCATAAGCCGTGAGAATGGCGGTGATCATTGCTTCGACAACACCCACGCCTTGCGGAGTGGGGCTCAAAATGACTGAGATTGCCCCGACCGCAAACGCTGCGACAAGAGCTTCCACGTTTTCAAAGCCGAACGCGTAGCCTATCGCGACAAGGCAGGCCATATTGAGAATGGCTGAAAAGGAGGCATATGAAACAGTGGTGATCGTGCCTTTGGGGTTTTTCGCAAGCAGGTTAGAAGTGCTGATAAACGAATGCGCCGTTGTCCTTCCCCATCCCGGCTTCAGCGGACGCTTGAACACAGACAGCACTTTATTGAAAAGCTTTTCGAGCAGTATGAAGACGCGATACAACACGCGCGGCCGTAAGTGTCCTACGAAAAAGAGGCTGGAGAGAATGACCAGTACGCCGGCGAGAAGAAGCCCGCCAATCAAAAAGACGGTGTTCATGCGCCCGGATATAAGCATTGTTAAAAACCCGATGATGGAGATGACGAAAACGGCTGCAAAATAGCCTATCTGCGAAAGGATGGCGCCACCCGTTGATTGACCTGCGTCGCATCCTTCGCGGTGCGCGTCATCGATGATGAACGCAACGCCGGTAGCACCGCTGAAGAGGCAAAACGTATTGATGAAGACGAGCGAGAAGATCAATACGACGTTGTGCCAAAATCCCGTTTTATGCCCGACCGCGTCGAAGGCTGCGTCATAGGATGCCGCTTGGACCAAATGACGGGCGAGCATCAAGATAATGGAAATGATGAGCGGTACCAGCGCACCCGTCATCATGGTGTTGAAGAAATCGGCGAGATAATCGACGTTAGCAATGAGGAAACACACTGCCACAATAGCGAGTATTAGCAGTAATGCTTTTTTCAAGTGTTCCCCTCGGACGTCTTTTACAAGGACTGACCTTGCACCTCAATTATACCTGAGGGCTCTCCTCAAACGCGCTTGCAAAGTGAGCAACCAGCGCCGCTCCTGTTGGCGTGCACAGCTCGCCTTCAACATCCCCTGGTTGGTGGGGAAGGTTCTCTAAAATGTTGGCTGTTGCCGGGGCAGGAATAGGAAGTCTGCCATGAGCGCATTCCACGAAACCGTAGCCACAGGTAAGAGGGGTGGCCGTGATGCTTTGAGGCGCGAGTTGCTCGATGAGCATGCACGTTGCGACAATGTAGCCAAGCGCAAACGTGTTGCCAACTTCATGAAAATGCACGGTATCGGGTGTTGTGTTGTGCGCTTTTGCCTCTGCGCGTGCAAGGATGTCATAGACCGCACAGGCATCCTTTTTGACCTGGTCGCTCACGTGTAAGGTGCAGATGGTATCTTCAACCTCTTTGCGTGCATGGTGCTCATGCGCGGGCGCGGCATAGTCGCTTTCAGTGAGTCCGTCTTTTGTTATCTGGAAGGCGGCGTGCGGCGTGTCTCTGTGATAGACCAGTTCTGCCCGCGCCCCTGGAAGTCCAGCAGCATTAAAACGGTCTACAAAGCTCTCTGCTTCTTCGGGAGAAAGAAGATCGCATAATTGGTTTGCAATCGAATCTTTGCGCGCACCGTTTTCGCAATCAAGGATTAACTTTTCCATTTATACACATCCTGTATGGTTGATTTTGCTTGCGAGGACGCCGGCGCCAAAGCCGTTGTCGATATTGACAACGCACACGCCGCTTGCGCACGAGTTCAGCATCGAAAGCAAGGCAGCAACACCTCCAAATGATGCGCCGTAGCCCACGCTTGTGGGAACAGCAATGACTGGGCACGATGCCATGCCGCCAACAATGCTCGCGAGCGCACCTTCCATACCCGCAACAGCGATCACTACCGACGCGTCAACGATATCATCGAGATGCGCAAGCGTGCGATGCACTCCCGCAACGCCCACATCATAGACGCGCTTCACCGCATTACCCATCATCTCAGCCGTCAGGGCCGCTTCTTCTGCAACAGGAATATCGCTGGTACCGCCAGTCATCACAAGCACGGTTCCCACGCCCGTTGGCTCAGGTATGGTTCCCACCATACCGATACGCGCATGGTCGTGATATTCAAGGCTTACCACTGATTCGATCAGGCGCGCCTTTTCCTTGGAGAGACGCGTAACCAACACCCTCTCCTGACCTTCCGCGATCATCGCTTCAAGAATGCCCGTGATTTGTTCAGCGCTTTTGCCTTCGCCATAAATAACCTCGGAAGCTCCTTGGCGAACTTTGCGATGCAAATCAACGTTGGCATATCCAAGATCGACAAATGGTTTAACTTTCAACGCATGCTCGGCGTCTTCAATAGATATTTCTCCCGCGCGCAATTGTTCGAGAATCTCTCTCATCTTGTCTGTCCCCTTTTATATCCTTCGATATCAAGTGTGATATACGTAAGTCCCAAATGCTTCAATGCCTCAGCAATCGCTGTACGCGTATCACCTGCCATAAACTGCGGTATGTCCGTTTCGTCGAGTTCTATACGCGCAATATCGCCGTGATGCCGCACGCGAACGTGGTGAAAGCCCCACTCATGCAACACGTCTTCTGCCTGTTCAATGGTACGCAGCTTGTCTTCTGTGATCTTACTGTGCGTTGGAATGCGCGTCGCCAAACAGGCATACGCAGGTTTATCCCACGTTATAAGCCCTCTTTGACGCGACAGTGCGCGAATATCTTCCTTCGTCAATCCTACCTCGCGCAAAGGGCTTTTCACTCCAAGCTCTGTCAGCGCTTTCATGCCAGGGCGATAATCGTGTTCGTCGTCTTTATTCGTTCCATCAACAACAAGCGCTTTTTCCGCTTGGCATCCGCAAATGCTGCGACTCAATGCGTAAGCATCAGCCGTCTTTACAATCTCTTTGAAGAGCTTCAGCTTGCATACATAGCATCGCTCATCATTATTTTCAGCAATCTCGGGATCTTCTAAGACATCAACGGCAACTTCTATCAAATGCACGCCCATCTCACGGGCAAGGCTGCGCGCTTCTTCAATCTCAGAAGCAGGAATAAACGGAGATACCACCATAATGGCGCATGCGTGTGAGCCGCACACATCATGTGCCACTGAGAGTAAAAAGGTCGAATCCACTCCTCCTGAGAAGGCAACAGCGACATAGGCATTTTGCCCATACTGGCGAAGCATCGCCTCAAGGTTCTGCAGTTTTTGCTCTCGCTCTTGCTTACACATTTCCAAGATAGACATACTCCAAATAACGCCGCGCAATGTCTTCAAAGTCCCTGAGAAGTTGCACGTCTGTTGGATTACTATCAAGCATTTTATACTGCGGGAAGAACCGCGAAAGATGCAACGGCAGAGAAGTATCAAGAGAAGCAAGCCACCTGCACTCTTCTTCGAACTGCACTGGATCGTCAGAAAGTCCCGGCACCACAAGCGTTGTCACTTCCACATGAATGCCCGCCTCTTGTGCCTCCGCGATGGTGTGCTTGACTACGCCAAGCCCGCCCGGCGCACCAACCGTTTCGTATCCTTTTTCGGAAAAGCACTTCAAGTCGATATTCATCGCATCAATGGATGGAATAAGAGAGGCGAATGTCTTTGGCGTGATGTATCCATTGGTCACTACCACGCACAAAAGGCCTTCTTCGTGCAGCAAATCTCCTACCGCTTTCAGGTATTCAGGCGCAATAAGCGGTTCATTGTAGGTCAGTGCGACGCCAATGTTGCCTTGGAACACAAGCTCTTTTGCCTTCTCTACCAGCTCGGTTGGAGAGATATAAACGGCGTGTTCTCCGAGGGCGTCACATGCACGCGCCATGGAGATGTCGCTGTTTTGGCAGAAGTTGCAGCGCAAATTGCATCCGTAGCTCCCGTACGACAAAACAAGCGATCCCGGATGAAAGTGCGCAAGCGGCTTTTTCTCTATCGGATCGAGCGCCAAAGCACATGCTTCGCCAAAGTTCCTACTGACGACCTGACCATCTATGCAGCTCCTTGCCCCACACAGTCCCAGCTCCCCTTCAGCAATGCGGCACGTATGGGGACACACCGTACAAGTTGCCGCGCTTTGAGCACGATCATTCATGGCGAACAACTTCAAACCGCTCAATGTCTATCGGCATCGACGTATCGTTGGGATCAATGCCTGCTTTCATGCAAGCAATCTTAAACTGCTGATCGACGGTGTCGACCCCTTCGAGGTCAGGCAACAGAAGCCCCCGCTTAAAACCTTGCGTCACGATAATGCCGTAGCGCTTCGGATCCATGTCATCAAGCGTGGCAGGCTCCGGGGTAAAGAGCACATCCACGTTGATGACCAGATTATCAAGCTCGCGTGGCGTGATAGCCGGGAAGCGCGGATCGCGCGTTGAAGCCGAAACAGCATTTGCAATGATCTCTTTTGCGAGCGAAGACTGGACAGGCTCAATGGTGCCGATGCATCCACGAAGATCGCCCGTGTCTTTCGTGTGTATGGAAACGAAACATCCCGCACGCGCCGGCTCGTCATCTCCTAATTGAGGCGCTTCAGGAACCGCGCCCGAGGTGACATAATCTTCCACCGTCTCATAGGCCAAGGCTACGAGGGGGTCTTGCGTTTTCTGGTCCGGTTCAGGAGAGATTTCTGCGGCGATCGGCTCCTGCGCACGAGCGCCTGCGGCGTTTGTTGAAGGTGCGACAGCTTGCGCTTGCGCCTGTCTCTGTGCTTTTGTCTGCACCCCACCGTCCTCATCAACATCGGCTTCAAAAGTCGCAACGCCATAGCCCACGCCAAACGGGCCTTCGTAGGAAATAAGTTCGCTTTGGTACGTGACGCCGCTATCTGAAGATGCCTGCTTCAGGGCTCCCGCCATCATGATGAAGCCTGAAAGGCCGCACTCAGCAGCATTTTCGCAAACCTGCGTATCGAGTTCTGCAAATTTGGAGGGATCCCCGGATTGAACGACATCGACAAAGGCCTTGTCGAAAACAGGGCCTGCCGGATCAAACCCATAAGGTCCCTCTTCCTTCAACTTATGCGACAGGTCGCCACTGACGAGCAGCACGCATTTTCTGCCGCACTCCTTTGCCGCCTTCGCAATGGCAGCGCCAAAGGCAAGAAGCTGATTTCGCGGAAGACCCGCTCCGCCAATCGAAATTGCTTTATAAGCCTGCGCCGGATACACCTTGTCAATGTAGTACAGCGGCACCATCATGCCATGGTCAAGGGGGCGCGCTTGGGTGTCAATAATGCCTGCAGGAATGCCTTCCTTATGGGCAATTTCATTGAGCGCCTGGCGCATCTCTTCGTCATATTCGATCGTGAGCTGAACTTGCGGCGCATGGAACTGGGCAAGGTTTCCCGTTGCTTTATCCCCTCCTGCCACAAAAATCCAATCGGCATAATAGGCTGTATGCGGGCTAATAATGATGATCGTTTCTGGCGCAATTTCCGCTATGCGCTTGGCTACATGTTCGTATCCCTGCAGCGTAGCTTGGATTTTCATCTCTTCGCCATGGCCAACTTCGGGCACGGCAAGAGGTGGATGCGGAACGATAAAGGCACTTACTAACGACATGTTTCCTCCTATCAAACATGAGGCACACAGCATCTGAAATCCATTTGTGTGGTTTTTACAAAGGTGGCAGCATCTGCGTATTCATATGCTGAATTTGTTTGATGTGCAGCTTCTTATAGCTTATTCTCGATATTGCTTTTAGACTACGTTGAAACGAATACGTAGAACATGCGTTGACCAGGGTTTAGAAAGGCCGAATAAGAATGAAGTCGATATGTAAGAAAATTGCCATTATGAGTGTTTCAGCTTTACTGTGCTTCGGCGTCGTTGGTGCACTTGGTTGCAGCTCAGGAGAGGCAAGCGATTCAAGTAAAGCAAGCAGTTCAAGCAGCGCGAGCAGCTCAAACAGCTCAAGCGCGCTCACCCAAGCCGCCGATCCCATTGGCACCCATCATGCGGTTATAGAAATCGAAGGCTATGATCCCATCACGGTGGAACTTGACGGCGACGTTGCTCCGGTTACGGTCGAGAACTTTATGAAGCTTGCACAAGAAGGCTTTTATGACGGCCTTACGTTCCATCGCATTATGGATGGCTTCATGATGCAGGGCGGAGATCCCCTTGGCAATGGAACGGGTGGAAGTGATAACGAGATCGTTGGCGAATTTGCTGAAAACGGCTACAAAAACGATATCTCTCACACCCGCGGCACCATCTCGATGGCGCGCTCGCAAGCTCCTAACAGCGCCTCTTCGCAGTTCTTCATCGTCCAGGACGACTCCACCTTCCTTGATGGACAGTATGCCGGATTCGGCCGTGTCACCGATGGTATGGAGACGGTAGACCTCATTTGCAAGAGCGCACAGCCTACTGACCAAAACGGCACCATCCCAGCAGCTGAGCAGCCGATCATCACAACGATCAAGATCATCGACTAAAGGGCGCGGGTGGCTTGCTCATAAAGAGCACGCCTGCTGGAAAGGTGTTGAAGAGGCCGCCTGTGGATTACGCGCACCAGGGCGCGCCTGCTAGCTACACCTTAAAGGGCACGCCAGCGCGTCATGCGGCGCTCTGCAAAATCGAAGAGTTCGTACAAGGCGATGCCCATAATGGCCATCGCCACAATACCTGCGAACATTTTTGCGTACTCCAAGATCGACCATGAATGCATGATGAAATAGCCCAAGCCGGTTGATCCTGCCATTGACTCAGCGATAAACAAGATAGCCACGGCTGACGCGGTTGTGACACGCAACGCCGTAAAGAGCGATGGCAGCGACTCGGGCACAATAACGTCTTTAAGCACGCGTCCTTTGCTTGCGCCGAAGGAAAGCATGGCTTCAATCGATTCTTTGGGCACGGCATGCGCAGCATCGCGCATCGACACCACCATTTGGAAGAATACCGCTATGCCGATCAAGATCACTTTGGCTTCTCCGCCGATGCCGAAAAGCACGAACAGAATGGGCAGAAGCACAATCTTCGGCAAAGGGTAGAGAATATACATGACGGGAGACAAAATCCTGTCTGCCCAGGCTGATCTTCCCAACAAAAGGCCTAACGGGGCGCCTAAAATAGTTCCGCATGCCATGGCGAGCAGGATTCTTCCCAGGCTTATGCCGAATTCGGGCATGATCTTTGTGAAGTTGTCGCAGAGTTCTGGAATGGTTGCAAGCGGGGTTGGAAGTGCCGGAGAATCAACAAGAAGCGCCAGTACCCACCAGAGTACTATGACGATGATCGTCCCTCCTATGTAACCATATACTTTACGCACGTGTTGTTTTGACTATTTCGAAGGTGGCACCAAATGACGGATTGCGGCAAGCTCCCACCTATTCCAGCGTGAATATACCGGTCGCCGGGTTGTAGCTTATCGTTTTTCCGCTATAGCCCTTCTCGTTCATCCATGCCATAACCGGATCGACAAGGTTTCTCTGAGGATGGGCAAGATTGCCATCGACCAGCGCCATGGGATAGGTGCCGATCGGATACGTTTCGGCAATTGCGCCATTTAGATTGGCATTTTCGGCAAGAAGCGACACATAGGCTTCCGGGTTGACGTCAATGGCAGCAGCCGCCTCATCCCAGGCTTTCGCTACTGCCATCACGCTCTCTTGCTTTTCGGCTGCAAAAGCCTCTGTCGCAACCATCACTGACTGCGACAGGTTCTCTCCAACCGTGTCTACCGCAAGCACTTTAAGGCCATTTGCCTCCCCTAGCGCGAGAAGGGATCCAGGCAGAGCGGCTGCGGCCAAACTTCCTGATGCCATAAGGCTGTACCGCTCAGGAAGTCCCGCGACTTCCTGCGTAGGAATGGCGTCTTTAGCAATGCCTTCTTGCTCGCACAGTTTGTCGAAAACGTATTCGGGCACGGTGTTTGCCGCAACTCCCACACCGCCCCCGGCAAGTTGATTGCTCTCAGCGTAAGCAGCAAGCTCCTTCAACGTTGAATACGGCATATCTGCAGCAGCCATAATGCCGAAGCGGCCTTGTTCAGCCTCGGTACCTAGCGTCACCCATTCGAGCACCACCGGAGAACCTGCTTCGCACAGTTTGACCGCGCGCATAATGTCAACCATCGCCATATCAACCTCTCCTGCCGAGATAGCCGCAGAGAGTGCTTGGGCAGAATCGAACGTGATTACCTCAGCATCAATAGCCTGGTCTTCGAAGATATTTTCGGCTTCGGCAACCCAGATAGGCAGAATATCTTCGGTCGGCATGGTGCCGATGCGAATCGTCGTGTCAGCTATGGGATTTGTAGCCTCTTGCGCTTGCGACGTATCTTCAGCGCCAGAAGATGCCTGCATATTTGACGAGCCGCAGGCGACGAGCGTAAGCGAACAGAGAATCATGCATGCAATAGTTGCTATTTTGATAGTGCGGATGCTCAACGTGGCCATAAGCTCGCTCCTCATGTGGTAGTGATAATCCGAAACGCTTGTATGACAGAACGGCAAAAACAATCAACGAAATGAATTATATAGAAACTGCCTGTCGCAAACGGGCATACGCTCTTGTTATTGGATACAAGCTCTAAAAACAAAGGAGACGGCAATGATAGAGATCATTAACGAAGAAAATTTTGAGAGCAAAGTGCTAGACGCGTCAGGCTCCATTTTGGTTGAGTTCTTTGCAACATGGTGCCCTCACTGTGAGCGGATGCAACCAATCGTAGACAAACTAGCGCAGCTCGAACAAGGCAATGCCACCGTCTATCGTGTTGATATCGATCAATCTCCAAGCCTTGCAAGCAAGTACGCCCCTCAAGGCTTCCCGACGTTTGTTGTCTTTGAAGACGGACGGATCGTGAACGAATCAACCGGAGAGACAACCATTGAAAAACTTGAAGAGCTGATCGGTTAGAAAAGGTAATGCGCTACAATGAGCGGGACATTACGCTAACTTTGAGGAGTCGATATGATTCAAGAGCTCGTCCATGATGAAGCCGTTCTTTCTACGCCGTGCGAAGCGGCCACAGCCGAAGATGCCGCGGTGGCACAAGATTTGCTCGATACGTTTGAATCTCTTGAAGATGTCGCCTGCTTAGCTGCCAATCAAATTGGTGTGACGAAACAAATCGTTGTCTATCTTGACGAAAACAGCAAGCCTCAGGTCATGTATAACCCTGTGCTCAAGCGCGCTTTGTATCCGATCAAGGCGGAAGAAGAGTGCATGACGCTCAGCTATCCTGTCAAAGTCACACGCTACGGCAAGATCAACGTTGAGTTCGACATTCTGGAAGATGGCAAGCTGTATCACCGCAAGCGTGATTTCTCCGGCAATACGGCTCAAGCCATCCAGCATGTGATCGACCACTGCAAGGGCAAGCTCGTTTAGCGCTATAAACCCACGTTCCCGCACATCTTATTAATGTCTGGCTGGGCGCTTAATGTCTAGCTGAACCCTTAATGCTTGGCTGAACGTTTAATGTCTGGCTGAGCGCCTAGTGTCTGGCTGAACGCCGGAACTGCCGTGTGCGCACAAACGACCCCTCTTCTATCGCAAAGGGAGAGCGCACCACATAGAGATTCGTTGCGCGATTGGCCACACTGACCGGTTGCAGAAACTCTTCTTCGCAGAACCATTGCACATCTTGTATCACCAGCTGCCTTGTGGGCAGATGGGGCGAGACTATTTCCACCTCATCGCCTTCGCTAAACCTGTTTCGACAGCGCAAGGTAATGTCGAAGGTAGCGTTTTCGTCACCCGGAGATGCATTGGCGCTGCAGTGGCATGAGACCACATCGGCAACGTGGACGGTTTCTTGCTCGTAGCCATCGTAATCGCAGGCTTGCTCAGGGTTGTCGAAATAGAAACCTTCGCTATAGGGCCTATGCGATATGACTGTCAGCTCTTCTGCGCACACTGCAGGGTCTTCGCCATCTAAAGCCCGGCGGTAAGCGCCCACAACACAGGCGACATAGAATGCCTTTTTGTTGCGCCCTTCTATCTTTATGGAATTGACGCCGGCCTCGCGCAGCTCATCGATATGCATGATCATGTTCAGGTCTTTCGCATTCATGATGAACGTCTTTTTGCCATCTTCTTCAATCGGAAAATGGACGCCGGGGCGCTTTTCTTCTTCCACGGTATAGGCCCAGCGACACGGCTGCGTACAGTGGCCGAGATTTCCGGACCGCCCGGTCAGATATGAACTGATAAGGCATCTGCTGGAGACGGCCATGCATTGCGCGCCGTGGACAAACGCTTCGATCTCTAAGTCGTCGGGAATGTTCTTCCGCATGTTCGCAATGTCGGCAAGCGTCATTTCCCGAGCGCACACAATGCGTTTCGCTCCAAGGTCATGCCACATCTTGGCCGCCTCGGAATTCGCGACATTTGCCTGCGTGCTGACATGGATCGCGCAATTGGGCGCATAGGTGCGGGCAAGCGAGGCAACGCCAAGGTCGCCAATGATCAACGCGTCTGCCCCGGCATCTTCCACCGCTTGAAGATACGCCGGAAGGTGTGCAAGGTCGTCCTGCATGATCGTGACATTGCACGTCACATACACCCGCACACCTGCGGCATGAGCAAGCGCAATGCCTTCCGCCATTTCCGCGAAAGAAAAGTTGGCAGCACGGGCGCGCATACCGAACTTCTCACCCGCGAGATACAGCGCATCAGCCCCAAAGCGAATCGCCGCTTGCAATTGTTCTTTTCCGCCTGCCGGTGCCAGAAGTTCCACGTGCCAGCCTCTCTTGAGATTTTTCTGTACGACGCAAGTATACTTATCGCAGACGAGATAATCCAAAGCAAGGATCAACCTATGGCAAAGACAATAGACCCTGTTTTCACTCCGAAAACGCTGCAAGTTCCTGAGCTCTTAACGCAGATGATGAATGATGATCTTGATACGAAGCTGTCTGTCCAGCTTGTGGGTAAGCTCGATAAGAATCCAAAGACCGCGGCAATCATCCTTGCGGGCGGAACCGGTGAGCGTTTTGGACGCGAAGGCGGAAAGCAGCTTGTCGAGATTGCAGGCAAGCCCATTTTGACGTGGTCGGCTGAAGCGTTTGACGCTGTTGGCGACATTGGACTTATTGTTGTCGTCTGCCCGGAAGATCGTCGCGACGAATACCTTAAGCGCGCCATTGATCCTTTCCCGTTTGTCACGCCGATCGTTTTGGCGAATTCAGGAAGCATCCGCCAAGAATCAGCCTATCTCGGTTTGGAAGCAGTCCCCGATGAGTTCGAGTTCGTTGTCATTCACGACGGTGCCCGCCCGTTGGTCACGCCAGAGCTCATCTTGCATACGATCAATACGGTAAAAGGCAATATCGATGCCGACGGTGCCGTTGTTGCGCATCCCGCCATCGATACGCTCAAAGTTGTCGAAGACGGAGCTATTGTGGGTACGCCTGACCGCCGCGTATTTTGGAATGCGCAAACGCCGCAGGTATTCCGCTCTGGCATTTACAGGCGTGCCCAAGCCTCTGCCCTCTCAGACGGTTTTGTAGGAACCGACGACTCTTCTCTCATTGAACGCTTGGGCGGCCGTGTGCTGGTCGTTGAGGGTAAGCGCGACAACATCAAGCTCACGGTGCCTGAAGACTACATCATGCTTGCCTCTGCGGTGCGCATGATGAAAGAAGACAAGGACATGTAGATGTCTTCTGAGAAAGCTTTGCGCATAGGGCTCGGCCTTGATGTCCATGCGTTTGCAGAACCAACTGCCGGGCGTCCTTTGATTATTGGCGGCGTGACCATTCCTTATGATCGCGGCCTTGACGGGCACTCTGATGCCGATGTGCTTGCCCATGCGATAGCAGATGCTTTGCTTAGCGCCGCCCGCATGGGAGATATCGGCAAGCTTTTTCCCGACACCGATCCTGCTTACAAAGATGCGGATTCGCTCGTTTTGCTGGCAGAAGCAGCGCGCGTCGTGCGAGAGGCCGGCTATGCCATCATTGATATCGATTGCGTAATAGCAGCTCAGGCGCCCAAGCTTTCTCCCTACCGAGATGACATGCGCGCAAAGCTTGCGCATGCGCTGCAGATTTCCGTTGACAACATTGGAGTGAAAGCTACGACAACTGAGCACCTTGGGTTCGAAGGACGTGGCGAAGGTATTTCCGCTTACGCGACGTGCCTACTCTCACGATGAGCTGCCGAAGGTAACGCGTGCTCCTTGAGGAGTATCTTCAATCGTAAAGCCAAGGCCTGCCAGTCCATCGCGTACGGCATCCGCGACTGCCCAGTTCTTTTCTTTGCGTGCCTGCGCTCTGGCATCAAGAAGAACCTCAACCGCCTCATGCGTATCTGCGCCACTATAGCCGGCAATGTCTGCGGCAAGCGCAATGACTTCTTCAGGATAATCAGATGCGGCGGCCTCGTCTGCTGCAAGATCAATGCCTAACACACCTAAAAGATTGACGATTTGATCGCGCGCCTTCGTTGCCGCTTGCGCATCTTCCTTGGAAAGCGTTTTGCCAGCAACGGCCGTATTGACTTCCCCCACCAAGGTAAAGATGGCGCCTAGGGCAGCCGGGGCATTGAAGTCGTCGTCCATTGATGCGGTAAATGACTCCGTGCATTCCGCCACTTTTGCGTCGAGCACATTGGCATCAAGCGCATTCGCGATTCCCTCTTCGGCGTTTGCGCACAGCCAGTCAACGCTCTTGATCGTATTTTCAATGCGCGCAAGGGCAGCATCTGCTTCTTCAAGGCGCTCGGTTGAAAAATCAAGCGGGCTTCTGTAGTGCGTTTGCAGCATGAGCATACGAAGTGCTGCCGGCCTTGTTGTTTCTAAGACCTCGTGGAGCAGCAAGAAATTTCCAAGCGACTTGGACATCTTCTCGGCATTGATTTGCAGCATGCCGGAATGCATCCAATGGTTGGCGAAGGTTTTTTCGTAGGCGCATTCGGATTGCGCGCATTCGTTTTCGTGGTGCGGGAAGATAAGGTCTTGACCGCCGCCATGAATGTCGAACGGCAGTCCCAAATATTTGGCAGACATGGCCGAGCATTCGATATGCCATCCTGGCCGTCCTTGCCCCCACGGAGAATCCCATGAAGGCTCGCCCGGCTTTGCCGCTTTCCACAAAGCGAAATCGAGCGGGTCGTGCTTTCTGTCCGCAACCGTCTCGTGCCCGTTCGCCTCAGCACGCAACTCGCGATGACCGGCTTCCATCTCATCAATGTTGCGCCCGGACAAAGAACCATAATGAGGGTCAGAGCGCACCGAGAAGTAGACATCGCCGTCTTCGACATAGGCATGCTCTTTATCGATGAGCGTCTGGACGAGCTCAATCATGGCATCCATTTCCTCGGTTGCGCGAGGGCGTATGGTGGGGTCGGCCACGCCGGCTGCATGCATATCTTCGATGAACGCGTCCGTGTATTCGCGCGCCACCTCTTGGGCGGTGCGGCCTTCTTCGTTTGCCCGGTTAATGATCTTGTCATCAACGTCGGTCACGTTTTGGACAAACGTGACGTTGAAGCCGCGCCACTCGAGATAGCGTCTGATGGTGTCAAACGAGATAAACGTGCGCGCATTGCCGATATGAATGCGATTGTAGACGGTCGGTCCGCAAACATACATGCTCACTTCGCCTTCGCGAAGAGGTTCGAAATCCACTTTCTTGTGCATCTTGGTATCGTAGAGCCGTATCATGGGCGCTCCTTGAACTGAGGCGTGATCGCTGTGCCATTACCTGGAAGTGTCTATTATAAAAAATCCGCTGCCACAAAGGACAGCGGATTTTTGCGTGAATCTTCTTACTCGTTTCCTGACCCGAGCGCGCCTGCTGGCGTTGGCGTTGGATCAGGTGCCGATGGCTTTGACGGAGTAAACGATGCATTGCTCAAATCGTAATCCGTCAAAAGCAGCTCTGCCTCGCGTGCGATGGAATCACGCTTGCGCGGAGCAGGGATCTCTCCCGAGCCTTCCTTGAACACGAGCTTCTTGTCGTCGCCCTTGCCTTCGACATCAACATCGACAACCGAACCACTTACCCAGCGGCCTTCCAGAATCTGCTCGGAGATAGGATCTTCAATCATGCGCTGGATAGCGCGGCGCAGCGGACGTGCGCCATAGGTTGTGTCAACGCCTTCAGCCGCGATGAGCTCGACCGCTGCAGGCGTCAAGTTGATGGTCATGTTCTGGGCGATCATGCGGTCACGTAGATCTGCGATCATAAGCTCGACGATCTGGGAAATCTGTTCCTTGGTCAGGCTCTTGAAGACGATGATCTCATCGAGACGGTTCAAGAACTCTGGTCTGAAGAGCTTTTTCATCTCAGACATAACGCGCGTCTTGATCTCGTCGTCTGACAGGCCTGATTGCCCGCTTGGCGAGAAGCCCAAAGACGTGGTGGCCGCAATATCGCGCGC
>CAYPKC010000003.1:0-5449 GCA_964411215.1 uncultured Eggerthellaceae bacterium
TTTCGCCACCGAGCGTCTCAAGCTGATCGGCAGCAGCGGGCCTATAAATGTCGCACGCGACAAGCAAAGGCGCATGGCCCTCTTGCTTAAGTCGATAAGCAAGCTTTGCTGCCGCAGTCGTTTTGCCGGAGCCTTGCAGACCAACGAGCATAATGACATTCGGAATGCGTGAAGAGCGCTCGAGCTTTGTATTGGTGGTGCCAAGAAGCGTGGTGAGCTCATCAAGAACGACTTTTACGACATTTTGCGCCGGCGTCAGCGAATCCATGACTTCGGCAGTCAGGCAACGCTCTTTCGTACGCGCGACAAACGCCTTCACCACTTTGAAGTTAACGTCTGCCTCCAACAAAGCCATGCGGATTTCACGCATGGCGGAATTGATATCGTCTTCAGTCAGACGCCCCTTAGAACGCAGTCCGGAAAAGATATTCTGCAAGCGAGAAGATAGATTTTCGAGCATATATTCCCCTCAACGCGAAATTATTTCACCATTATAGACGCAAGCATTCCTTAGAGCCATCTATCCCAGAAGTGCCGCTTTTTCTTGGGCTCCTCTGTAGGCCCATCTGTTCGTTCTTCTGTTGGCTCATCACTTACATCTGCTCGGGATTCGTCGTTTGGTTCGTTGAAGAATTCATCAAGAGGCTCGTCGCCATACTCATCGATTTCAGCTTCTTCAAGGTCCGCTTCTTCTGCTTCTTCGACATCTACTTCGTATGCTTCTTCGATGTCTGCTTCTTCGACGTCTACTTCTTCTGCATCTTCGGCTTCATCGTAGTCTCCAATGAATGCGGCGACATAATCACGCGCGTCAAATTCGCGGAGGTCGTCTATACTCTCACCCACCCCAATCTTTAAGATGGGAAGCCCCAGCTCATGGGAAATCGCAACCGCAATGCCGCCTTTTGCCGTTCCATCCAACTTCGTGACAATGAGTCCATCAAGGTCAAGCGCTTTATTAAACTCACGCGCTTGCTGCAGCCCGTTTTGACCGGTCGTGGCATCAATGACAAGCACCGTATACACAGGCACCTGCGCGCGTTTACGCACCACATTGACAACCTTTTCAAGCTCACGCATGAGATCGTCTGACGTATGGAGGCGCCCCGCCGTATCTATAAGGACAAGGTCTGCTTGTGTCTGTTCAGCACGCTCGATCGTCTCATAACAAACGCTTGCAGGATCAGCCCCGCGCTCGCGCGTAACCATATCAACATGCGCCCGATCTGCCCACACTTGAAGCTGCTCAATCGCGGCGGCGCGAAACGTATCGGCAGAACCGAGAATTACGTGGCGGCCAGCGCACGTTGCCTCGTTCGCAATTTTTCCTACTGTCGTTGTCTTGCCCGTGCCGTTAATACCGACAAACAAAACGATAGCTTCGTCTCCGCCAAAGATCTCTTCACCGCCATCTGCAAAGGCCGACACGATCTCATCAGAGAGAAGATCTAACACCGCCCAGGCGTCAGGAAGGACTTTTCGCGCTGCTTGTTCGCGCAAGTTCTCAACGATCTGAAAAGAGGCTGCAGGTCCAAGATCAGATAAGACAAGGGTCTCTTCCAAATCTTCCCAAAAGTCTTCATCCAAATCAGGCCCGCGGTCTAACAACAGATTCATGCGCTCTTTAAACTTATTGCGTGAGCGCGACAGACCATTGCTTATTTTTGAAAAGAAGCCCATAGCAATCCTTCTTCCCTATGCTCGCTTCAAGCAAACCTTGCCAAGTCAGAGCATTTATTCAGCGTATTCAAGAGCACGATCGAGTTTTTGCGAGACAACCTTGGTGACGCCGTCTGCTTGCATCGATACGCCAAAGAGCACATCGGCCATTTCCATTGTTCGGCGTTGATGGGTAATCATAATGAGCTGGGTGTTTTGGCGCATAGCATCGATAAACGAATTCAGACGCCTGAGATTCGTATCATCAAGCGCCGCTTCCACCTCGTCAAGAATATAAAACGGCGTGGGGCGCGTCTTATAGAGGGCAAACAGCAGCGCAAGCGCCGTGAGCGATTTCTCGCCGCCGGACATGAGCGACATCTTCGAGATGCGTTTTCCGCGCGGCTGCGCGTTCACTTCAACGCCCGTGTTTTCCAAATCATCGGGATCTTCAAGCGCAAGATACGCTTGCCCGCCCGGGAACAGAAGCGCAAAGACCTCTTGGAAGTTCTCGTTGATTTCGGTAAAGGTATTCAAGAAATCATCGCGCATGCGTCCTTCAATCATACGGTCAATCTTGTGGAGCGCGCGTTTTGCTTGCGATAAGTCTTCAAGCTGTGCATGAAGGTAATCGAATCGCGTCTTAAGCTCATCGTATTCTTCAGCCGCATCAGGGTTAATGGTGCCGAGATTGGCGATACGCTTGTCGAGCCTGAAAGCCTCTTCTTCCATCTCTTGGCGGTTTTCCAGTTCAGGAAGAGAAAGGGCAATCTCAAGAGGCATCTCGAATACGCCCGAAATCTCTGCGACGGAAGATTCAACCTGCATTTCCACGCGAGCAAGTTCGATTTTTGCATCTGATAGCTTTTGGTTGACCTCATCGTAGGCCGCATGCGCTTGCAAGGAACGCTGCCTCAACTCTTCGGTCTGTGTATGAAGATGGCTTGTCGAAGTTCGTGCTTCATTTGCCGCCTGATCAAGCTTACGTGCTAAGGATTGCGCTGACTCCGCGATTGCTTCAACGGCACCAAAAAGCGATTCAAGCCGCTTTGCTGATACTTGTTTTATATGAAGCAACTCGCTTGATTCCTGAGTGCGGAGTTTGTTCTGTTCAAGGTCTTCTGATTGGCGACCGACCATCATTTCTGCATAGGCTTTACGCTCAGCCGCCTTTGCCGCCTCAAGCTTCGCTTCATTGAGGTCAGAAGCAAGCTCGCTTGCCTGGCTTCGCAAGGGCAACAGTTCAGCTTTTATCGTATCGGCCTTTCCTTCGGTGTCTTTAAGGTGAGCACGGAGGCTTGCAATGCTGTCTTCGAGGCGAGCAACATCAGGGCGGGCAGCAGCAATAGCGTCTTGCGCCTCTTGCCTTTTCGCTTGCGCCTCTTCAAGCTCTCGCGTGTTTGAAGTGAGCTTCTCTAACGCCCCTTGAGCTCGATTGCGGGCAGCAAGGACGTTGCCTTTCAGCTCGGCCAGCTTCTCGCTGAGTTTCAAGCTTTCGCTCTGTGCTCGTTGCAGCGCCTCTTCTGCTTGCGCAAATTCTGCCTTCGCTGCCGCAGAAGCCGCCTCAGCTTCCTTGAGATTGGCTTTCAGCTCTTCGATATGGCGCAGGCGTGCCAAAATGCCCGCATCCTCATCGCCGACAACTTGCCCGATGACAACTTTGCCGGAAGGAAACACAATGCTTCCACCCTTGACGGCAAAGCGAAGGCCTGCCGTATCAGAAGTATGCGCCCCTATCGCCTCTTCTAAGGTATCGCAGACAACGACATCGCCTAAGAGGGCATACACGGCATCTTCTTGCTCTTTGCCACACGTGATTTCGTCAATGAGCGCATGGCCTACCGGTGAAGATTGTGCAGCGCGCGATCTTGTAGAAAGAGCAGAACGTGCGGAGTCTTGCTCCAGCACGAAAGAGACTTCTCCCCGCGCCTGATCTTGTTCAAGCGCTTCGACAAGATCAGTCAGCTCTTTGGCATTCTGCACCAAAAGCGATTCCATATCACGCCCCAGCAAAAGCTCAACAAGGCTTTCATAGCCAGGCGCAACCTTAATCGCTTTCGCAAGCGGATGCACACGGAACTCTTGTGCATCCTTATGCTGCTCTATCCAGATGCGCGCCTGTCCTTGAGCTTCCGTGCGCTTCTTTTCAAGCTCATCTAGCGCATCGATTTGAGCATCAAGCGATTGCTTGGCCATATTGGCCCTATCGAGGGCAGCTTGCGCTGATTCACGCGCTCGCGTGCATGTAGCTACAAGTGAGCGTGCTGTCTTCTCTTCGGCCTCCATGGTGGTGAGCGCTTGCTCAAGGGTTGCCGCCTCCGACTCAGCAGCTTTTGCATCAGCACTGCTGCGCGCAACCATGAGTTCGAGCTCAGCAACATGGCCTTCTAGCACTTTTATGCGCGCCAGGCCATTGGTGAGCGACTCCTGCGTGAGCGCTTGCTCATCTTTCAGCTCTGCAATCTTTGCTGCTTTCGCCTTTGCATCCGCATCAAGCGTATCTGTCGTTTTTTGAAGCTCTTCGATTTTGGTGTTGAGCTCGCTCAATTGCCGAGAAAGTTCTTGTGCTCGCCCATCAGCATTCGTTTGTACGCTTTTCGCTTCGTCGAGTTTGATCTTCGCGTCTGCAAGCCCTTCTTCCAACCGCACCGAGGTGGCTTTGACCGATTCAAGCGCCACGTTGATTTCAGTTGCCCGCGTTAAGGCGTTTCGCTTGCGATCGCGCATGATGGCGCACGCAGACTCTATCTTGTCATACGCCGATACCACTTGCCGCTGCTTCCGCGACAGATCGCCCGCCCCTTCATTTTCGGTGCGGATCTTTTTCTGCAAGGCTTCGTTTTCTGCATCTATGGTATCGATGACCTGTTTGCGCGCATCAAGCTGCTCATGGAACGTGGTCGCATCAAGCGTTGCTTTTTCATGCTGCTGTTGAAGTTTTCGCAGGTCATCTACCGCGAGGCGAAGCTTGATATCGTTTAAGCTCTCTGCAAGCTCTGTGTACTTTTTCGCCCGCTTTGCTTTGCGCTCAAGCGGTCCTAGTTGACGCGCAACTTCGTTGACCACATCATTGACGCGCGCAACGTGGTTGTCCATTCGCTCAAGCTTGCGGGCGCTTCTTGCAAGACGCTGCTTGTGCTTGAGCACACCGGCTGCTTCTTCTATCAGGTTGCGCCTATCTTCTGGCTTCGAGGCAAGGATGGAATCGATCGATCCCTGCGAAATGATGGAATGAGTACCCACGCCCAGGCCAGTATCGTGCAAAATGTCGAGCACGTCCATGCGCCTTGAAGGCGCTCCGTTAATGAGATACTCGCTTTCGCCCGTGCGATACATGCGGCGCGTAATCACAACTTCATTGAAATCAACCGGCAGCGTTTGATCGGAATTGTCGAGCACCAATTCGACTTCTGCCAAAGAGGTCGCACGGCGTGCGGAAGAGCCGGCAAAGATCACATCTTCCATGGCTTGGCCGCGCAAATGCTTTGCATTGCGCTCGCCTAATACCCACAGCACCGCATCTGAAATATTCGATTTGCCGGAGCCGTTTGGACCCACAATGGCCGTAATGCCTTCTTCGAGGGCAAGCGTGCTTCTATCTGCGAATGATTTGAACCCTTTAAGGGTGAGCGATTTCAGATACATTGTGTCTACTGCCAGCTATCGCTCTTTTTGCGCGCTGCTTTTTCTTGCGCCTTTAATTCCTTGGCAGCACGATTTGCAGCCTGACGATCTGCCTTTGCCTTTGCTTTATCAGCTTTCGCTTTACGGGCAGCCACTTCTTTGCGTG
>CAYPKC010000003.1:5459-20868 GCA_964411215.1 uncultured Eggerthellaceae bacterium
AGCCGAAGAACTCAGATAGACGGGCAAGGGTTGATTTTGCCGCTTGGCTTTCGGCTTCTTTCTTCGTTCTGCCAGTACCTTGGGCAAGGGCGTGATCCCCTGCGTAAACCTGCGACACAAACGTCCTGTCATGCGGAGGCCCTTGTGTCTCCACCAGCTTGTACGTTGGCGTGATGCCGTCTTCTTGCAGCTTTTCCTGAAGGGCGCTCTTGGGATTTTCCGGTTCATGTGCAAGCTCAATTGACATGCGGGGAATGAGCGTGCGATTCACAAACGTTGAAGCGGCTTCGATGCCCCCATCAAGATAGAGCGCCGCAGCAATGGCTTCGTATACATTCTCAAGCGCTGAATGCAATCCACGCTTGCCGGTGCCCGTTTCCGATGAGCCGAAAACGATGATGTCTTCAAAACCGAGCTTTTGCGCCACATCGGCAAGGCTTGTGCCGGATACCAGAGCCACTTTGATGCGTGTCAAGCCGCCCTCGTCAAGCTCAGAAAACCGATGGAAGGCCGTTTCTGCAACAAGGGCACCTAAAATCGAGTCTCCTAAAAACTCAAGGCGCTCATAGGAGAATTTCACCGATTTGCCCTCTGTTGCCGAAGGATGGGTAATGGCCGAAAGCAATAGCTGCTTGTTATGAAACGTATAGCCTATTGCCCTTTCTGCCAGCTCTAGCTTTGACTGTTGCTCTTCAGTCAAGGTCAATCTATCCCACATCCTTCAATATCACTATAGGTGACACTTATTCTAACGGTTTAACTTTCGCCGTTTATTAACTTTGCGATATCGTTCACGACATCTGCACGTATTTCACGGCAACTAGCAAAGATCCCATTTTTAATGGCACGTGCGTTGGAAGATCCATGCCCCACAAGACACGTTCCTTTCAACCCTAAAAGCGGCGATCCGCCAAATGTATCGGGGCTCACCTTTGCCTTCAACTCTGAAAGGCTTCCCTTGACAAGCGCCGCGCCCATCTTGGCTGACAACGAAGAAGTAAGGACGTCTTTGAGTAACTTGAAAAGGAACTTCGATGTGCCTTCAATGGTTTTAAGACACACATTTCCGGTAAAGCCGTCAGTCACGACAACGTCGAATTCGCCTTCCATAAGGTCGCCGCCTTCGCAATTGCCAGCAAAGGAAGGGATGCCCTCTTTCATGAGCTTGTAGGCCTCTTGAGCAAAGAGCGATCCTTTGGTGTCTTCTTCTCCAATGTTGAGTAATGCCACGCTTGGATCCTTCACCCCCATCACCGCACGCATATAGGCAGCCCCCATAGTGCCGAACTGGGCGAGATAATCTGGTTTGCAATCTGCATTGGCGCCGACATCTAAAAGCAACGTAGGCTTTTTGTACGATGGGACGACAATGGCAAGAGCAGGACGCTTGACTCCCTTAATACGCCCTATATGAAGGGTGGCGGCAACAAGGCATGCCCCGGTTGACCCGGCAGAAAAGAAACCTTCGGCACGGCCTTCTGCAACAAGCTTGGTGCCGACAACGATAGATGAATCCTTTTTTGTTTTGACGGCTTCGGCAGGATGCTCTTCCATGCCTATGATTTCAGATGCCACTTGCGCAATGCAACGCTCATGTGTTGCTGCAAAGGGTTCAACGATACGAGGCAATCCGCATAAAAGAATAGTGAGCCGCGTATCTTCGGCAAGCGCTTCTTCAACGCCTTGTAAAACAACATCGGGCGCATGATCTCCACCGCAAGCGTCTACCGCAAGAGTTACCTGTTTTTCCATGGTGCTCCCTACGGTTGATAGCAAATATTAGATCTAGAAGGATTAAAAGAGCGTTTTAAGCCTTCAAGATATAATACGCGCCCGATATATCGGGCGCGCCGCAATCAACAATTACTCGGTTACAATCACTTCGCGGTTCTTGTAGTATCCGCAATTAGGGCAGACACGATGAGGAAGCTTTACCTCTCCGCACTGAGGACACGTTGAACGTGCGGGAGAGTCCATGCGATCATGAACGCTGCGACGACGATGTGTACTCATACGACCCATACGTTGCTTAGGTACTGCCATTGAGAATCTCCTCCTATAATCCAAGCACGCAAACGTGCTGACGATTTACATCTTAGACATGCGAACGATTATTGTAACAAATTAATTGTCGAATTCGTAATTTTTCAGGACAGAAAACGGATTTCTTTCGTCAGCAACCGCTGAATCCGCGTTTTGTGCACAAGAGCAGTCTCCCTCGTTTAAGTTTGCCCCGCATTCAGGGCATATTCCTTTGCAATCATCACGGCAGAGCGGTATCTGTGGAAAATCGAGGATGAGCGCAGCTTGAATGAGCGGAGCCATGTCGATAATCTTGTCTTCTCCAAGCACTTCAAACTCATCTTCTTCAAGATCATCAAGCTCTGCCGCATCGGGGGTAATGACGAAATAGCCTTCAATGTCACCGGTAAGGTCGATCTCAACCGGCTCGAGGCAACGGGCGCACCCGACTGTGCCCTTCCCTTCCGCCGTGCCTGTCACAAGAAGAGCGCCTCCCGTATTGGTGATATCTACTTGCCAGGAAACAGGCTCCTTGAAGTCATAGATGTCAGGGCCTACTTTCACAATGCCTACCTGAGCGGTGCCTTCGTAATGCTTGCACTCAGAAGGATTGAACAGTTCCTGGGGTATATGGATTTCGAGCGGCGACATAGGTGCTCCTTTCAAAAAGAAACGCCGCCTAATGAGAGGCGGCGCTCGAAAGCTATTCCGGTGTATGCCGGCAGCGCCGACAGAATCTTAGCGCACGTTCATAGAGTTGGAGTTCAACCTATCGCGTACACGCCTGACTTGTCCAAGCACATTGTCAAGGCTTTGCTCGACATGGCCGAATACCTCATCAGCATAATCTTCTGCACCAGCACGCGTTTCACGCTCTAACTCACGAGCCTCAGCCATGATAGCTTCTGCCTGCTGTTGGGATATACGCACGATCTCTTGTTCGGATGCAATAGTCATAGCTTGGCTGCGGGCATCTTCAATAAGCCTGTTTGCCTCATCTTCTGCATCTTCTAAAAGGACTTGCCGCTCGCGTACGATCTGGCGGGCTTGTGCAAACTCGCTAGGGAAAATATCGCGGATCTCGTCCATGATCTCGAACGCTGCAGATATATCAACCTGGCGCATATTGCTCTTCCCGAAAACGGGCTTTGAATCTTCGAGCAAGATAGAGAGCTCTTCCAGAAGATTCAATACTCCGGTTTCGTCCATAGGTTCCTCCAAAAACATTTATGCGAACAGCGGTTTATGCTGCCATATTCGCAAATGGTCACATACGTTGTTTATTTTAGCATGAACAATCGTCATAGAAAAAACAGAAAGTCTACGAAGGTCTTACCGTATTTCTTATGAGACTTCCGCTGCATCCCAAAACTCTCAATGAGCGCATCATCGATTTGGTGATTATTCTCATAAACGACAAGGCATGAATCCGCTAAGGCTCCTTGTTCCTTCGCGCGGGCAAGGACAGAAAACAGCTCTGAGGGTTCCATGATATAGGGAGGATCGCAAAAGACAAGGTCGAAGGGTTGCGCATACGGAATACGCTCTTTTGTGACGTCCATCTTCTTAATAGACACTTTGTCTTCTCCATAGGCAAGCGTCTTTGCATTTTCCTTGATTGCCGCAAGAGCGCTTGTGTTGTTGTCTATCAGAAGAGCATGGTGCGCCCCGCGCGAAAGGCATTCAAATCCTAAAGCGCCAGAGCCGGCAAAAAGGTCGGCAACGACCAGATCCTCAAACCCTGCACAGGCGCTATTGACCGAGCTCATGATCGATTCACGCACACGGTCGATAGTCGGACGCGTGTATTCGCCCTCGGGCGCTATGATCTTGCGTCCTTTCTCGCTGCCAGCGATTATCCTCATTCCCTAGCCTCCTAAAAGCGGCTTTTCGTCTTTGAAGAGCAGTCGTACTTCTCGCGCCAGTGCCAAATGATCAAAAGAGGCAAGTTCAGGATCTTCCTCCAGAATCTGTTTGGCATCTTCATGCGCTTGCTCAATGAGGGCCGCATCACGCATGATATTCACGAGCTTGAGCGCTGATGCGCCTGATTGGCGGTTTCCGAGAATGTCGCCTTCACGTCTGAGAGACAGGTCATATTGAGCTATCTCAAAGCCATCGTTGCTCTTCTCAAGCGCTGAAAGGCGCTTGAGGGCACCTTCTGTTTTTGACGAAGATACTAAAAAGACATGCGCATCTAAGGTGCCTCTTCCAACACGACCCCGCAATTGATGCAACTGAGAGAGGCCGAAACGATCTGCATCTTCAATGATCATGACGGTAGCATTTGGAACGTCAATGCCGACTTCGATGACTGTTGTCGTCACTAACACATCAATCTCGCCGGCGTGGAATGCCTCCATCACACGCGCTTTCTCATCCGGCGAGAGACTTCCATGCAAAAGGCCTACGCGATAGTCGGGAAAAATACTTTCTTGAAGGAACTTTGCCTCCGTTGCTGCGGCTGCCACGTTGCCCTCGGTAAAGTCTCCGGCATCCTCAATCGTCACACTCGGATGGTAGGCTTCATTTTCATCTTCGCTCGTCTTCTTATTCTTTGCCGCCTCGTCGCGCGTCTTGGCGTCAACGCCGATAAACGGGCACACAACGAATACTTGCTCGCCTCTTGCAACCGCTGCCGAAGCTGCGTCATAGGCCTTACCGCGCCGGTCTTTGCTCACAACGATGGTTTTGCGCGAAGCCTGTTCAAAAGGCTTTTCTTTCATATAGGAAAGCTCAAGGTTTCCGAAGAGCGCCAATGCCAGAGAGCGCGGAATAGGTGTCGCCGTAAGATAGAGCGCATCAGGAGCTGGTCCTTTTGATAAGATTTTCGCTCGCTGGTCGACCCCGAAACGCTGCTGTTCGTCGATCACGGCAAGCACAAGGTTTTGAGGCTGCACATCATCTTCCAAAAGCGCATGCGTACCGATGAGGACATCAAGGGTACCTGTTGAAAGATCGCGTATAATGCGCGTTCGCTCTTGGGCTTTGGTTGAACCGGTTAAAAGCGCCCAGCGTATGCCGCACGTATCAAAAAGGGCTCCCAGCACCTTTGCATGCTGCTGCGCGAGCACCTCTGTTGGCGCCATGAGCAAAGCTTGCCCTGAACTATCTGCTGCCGCGGCAAACGCAAAGGCTGCAACAATCGTTTTGCCCGTGCCGACATCCCCCAAAAGCATATGGTTGGAAACGGTATCTGAGGCAAGTGAATGCAGTATTTCGTCTTTTGCACGCACCTGATCAGCGGTAAGGGTAAAGGGAAGCGACTTTTCAAGCGCGGCAAGGGCAGGGCCGGTTGTTGTATGTTTTGTAGCCGATGCCCCCAAGGCTCGCTTGTTCCCTTCGCTGATGAGATGCAACTGCAGCAACAAGACTTCTTCATACACGAGGCGCTTGCGGGCAATAGCAACGTCAGCCATCTCTTTAGGAAAATGGATGGCAGAAAGTGCGGAAAAGCGCGAGGTAAGATCCCGCTTCTTGCGCAGCGCAACTGGAAGCGGGTCATACATACCGCCCGTAAGCACCAGTGCGCGCGCCACAATGGACCGAAGTGCGGCGGTAGAAAGCTTTTCTGTTGCCCGATGAATAGGAAGAATGGCGCCTTCCGTCGGTGCGGTCTCGGTGATTTCTAAAAAAGGATTCGTCATGCGCTTGAACCCATAATTGAAATCTACTTTGCCCGCCACCGTCACCAACTGCCCTGGCTGCAATTTGTCTTTGAGCCAGGGTTGATGGAATATCGAAATAATGAGCGTGCCGGTGTTATCGACAAGCGTTACCTCCACGATAGGCAAATTGTAGCGAGGCCGTTTGAGTTTCACCTCGTGTATCGAGCCGCTTATCGTACACATCTGCCCGCTTTGGGCATAAACGATGGTGCAAATATTGGTGAGATCGAGGTAACGGCGCGGAAAATGCGTCAGCACATCACGCACGGTTCTAATGCCAAGCTTGCCGAGAGCACGCGCGCGTGCTGTGCTCACAGAAGGAATGCTGACGACTGATTCATCGGCAGCAAGCGTCGCTTGCAACCTATCTGTCACACCTTGGGACAAGTTTGCCTATTCGAGAGAGAAAACTACCGGATAGAGGGGTTGACCGCCGAATTGCGGATCAATCTCAACGTCAGGATAAGCCTCTTCAATCTGGGCGACTAAAGCATCAAGGGCGCTCTCATCAAGATCTTCCCCCGCAAGAAGGGTCAAGTTATCCGCTTCTGAGGCATCCATTGCCTCAAGCAGCTTCATAACCACTTCAGAGAGGTCTTTGCCGACTGCCTCGATTGATCCGTCAGCGATGCCGATGATGTCGCCTTTGCGAATACGGTTACGATGGGCATCGCGGGAGTTCTTGATGGCGGTGGTCACCTCTCCGGTTTTCACCGCAGACGTCGCCTCTTGCATCGCTTCTGCATTATCTTCCAAAGCGCCGTCGGGAATCACGGCGAACATGGCAGCAAACGATTGCGGCACACTGGTGGTCGGAACGACAGCGCACGGCTTGTCTGCCAGATCGCATGCAGAATTTGCCGCCATAATGATGTTGGAGTTATTCGGAAGGACAATGACTTGCTCAGCGGGCGTTGCCCTGATTGCATCAAGCAGATCCTTTGTGGAAGGATTCATGGTCTGACCGCCCGACACAACAACGTCGACACCCAAGCTTTTGAGGATATTGGCATTTCCTTCGCCGGGAGCGACAGCCACATAGCCTATCTCTTTGAGTTCAGCGGCGTTCGCGCCTGCTTCCTCTGCAATCTTGCGCGCACGCTCAAGAGACTGCATATCCATATTGTGGATATGTACTTCTGAAATCTGTCCGCGCTCAAGGAAGTATGCGAGCACCTGATCGGGATGGTTGGAGTGGACATGCACTTTAAACTTCGGCGTACTGCCGACACAAAGCTCGCAATCGCCCATCGTTTCCAAAAAGTCGAGCGCTTCTTTCGGATCAAGCGTCTCTGAATCCACCAAAAACTCGTTGCAATAGCGGTAGTCGGAATTGTCCCAATCTTCTATTTGCTCGATCTCAACGCGTGGCGCTCCCCCGCCGACGAGTTGGCTTTCATCGAGCACTTCTGCCTTGCCCTGAAGGGATGCTGAAAAACCATCGAAGAGGATAGCGAGGCCAAAGCCGCCAGCGTCAACAACGCCATTTTCTTTGAGCACGGGGAGAAAATCAGGCGTGCGCTGAACAGAGGCATATACCTCGTTTACGATCGCATCAAGCGCTTCGTTAGTCGTGAGGTGGGCTTCTTCAGCCTTCTTTGCCTCATCAGCACCGTCGCGAAGCACGGTGAGGATCGTGCCTTCAACGGGCTTGCGAACTGCTTGAAAGGCAACTTCGACGGCTTTTTCGAAGGCGCGCGCTAATGATTCGGTATTGAGCGTATCGAACTCAGCGCTCCCCTCGCAAAAGCCTCTGAGAATCTGCGAGGTAATGACGCCAGAGTTACCGCGTGCGCCCATAAGCGCACCCGTTACGATCGCTTTGCGAACCTCAGCGCCTTTTACATTGAGCGAGAGCGTCTTCAGGTTATTAACCACGCTCTCTAATGTGAGAGACATGTTCGTGCCTGTATCTCCATCAGGCACGGGAAAGACGTTCAGCCTGTTGATTTCTTCTTTGCGCGAAGAAAGCGACGCAGAGGCGTTGATGATAGCGTTTAAGATCTGAAGAGATGTATAGCTGTCAGACATGGGTAAAATGAACTCCTTTAAACCTAAACCAGCGCATTCCGCCCTTATCAGATACGCAGAAAGCGCCCATGATCGCTGAGATAAGCCGTGCTACATGCGAACCTTGATATCTTGAACGTGCACCACAACTGAATCTATTGCCACGCGCGCGTATTCCTTGAGCGCAAAAGTCACTTGATCAACAAGGTTTTGCGAGACGGTCGAAATATTGGTGCCGTATTCAATGATGACGTACAGCTCTACCTTGATGCCGGTATCAGTTGGTTTCACAACGACACCACGGCGAAGGCGCGATTTTGGAAGTGTTTTTACGATGCCGTCAGCCACATTGGGAGCTGCCATTCCGACAACGCCATAGCACTCCAGTGCCGCATTGCCGACAATGTCAGCAAGTACCTCGTTAGCAACATGGAGTGATCCTGGAACTTTATAAGCCATACAGAAACCTTTCTCAAAAGGTGTGTTTATAGGTGTGTGAGCATAGCCTGATAAAGTATACCGTACAAAGCCCGACCTCTTATAAGTTGTAACGTTATTGCGAGAGTTTTATAGGTGCATTTCAAAATGATTGTGCTATAGTAGATTGGCTTTTGCCAAAGCAGCGTTTAAGTTCGGCTTTACGCCGATGGAGCATAGGAGTTGAAAATGTCAAAGGTTTGCGAAATTTGTGGTAAGCATCCCGTTGCCGGACGCAGCATCAGCCACTCCCATAGGGTATCCAATAGAGTGTTCCGTCCCAACGTGCAAAAAATCACGATTAGAGATGCAAAGGGACATGTCCGTAAGGCTCATGTGTGCACGCGTTGCATGAAGGCTGGCAAAGTCGAGCGCGCTTAATCCCAAACCGCCTTATCACGCCTTATAAGGCGCATTCAGAGCAATAAAAAAGAACTCCTATTTCAGGAGTTCTTTTTTATGGTGTTGGAACTTCGGCTACTGTACTGATCGCCTCCGGCACACTATGCAAGTGCGCCATGCAAGCGAGTAGCGAATGGAAGATGCTTTACTCGTTTTCTACGATCAGAATCCTTTTGCAAGCAGGGCACGTGGAAAGCGGCGCCTGGTTCATGATCTCGATAAGGCGTCCCGATTCTATCTTTGCGCGGCATACGCTGCATGATGATCCTTGGAGCGTTCCAATGCAAACCGTATCGAAATGCTTCGCTGTTTTAAGGTAGAGATCTCCGACAGCAGGACTTATGTTTTCCATCAAATGATCACGGGCTGCCGATGCCTCTGCAATCGTTTGCATAAGCTCAGCGCCTTTGCTCTTGAACGTCTGCGTGGCCGACGTTTCTGTCTCGTCTATTTCAGCAAGAGCTGTCGCAGCCTGATCTTCAAGTTGCTTGATCTGGGCAAGTTCACCGTCAACTTCTGCCCGTTTGGAAGCAAGCTCTTGGCGGCGCTTGAAAATACCGTTGAGTTCTTTCGTGCGAGCTTCGGCGTTGCGAAAATCGTTGCCTGCTGCCTCAATTGCAGCTTGCACGCCATTTTCCTTTTTCTGCAGAGAGCTGTCCTCGTCATTAATGGCCAAAAGGCGCTTTTTTGCATCCTTTTCCAAGGCCTCGATTTTCGAAAGCTTCCCCTGCACCGCTTCTCGCTGCTTGCGCGCATTCAAGATGATGTTTTTTTGGGGCAGTTCGTCGAGCTGCTTGGTAAATTTCTTTATATCAAGGTCGATTTTCTGCACTTCGTACAAAGCATCGATGTCTTGTTGCGTCGCTTGCATAATTGTTCCTGCTTTTCTCTATAAACGGATAGCTTCCGGGTAAGACCAATTATCTGTTTGATCTATGATAGTGATATTTTCTTGCGATATTCCCGCATCTGCGACTGCTTTTGCCAAGATCGCCGTGAGTGGAAGCTCACTCACATCGTGGCCAAGCTCGATAATGGCAAGTCCCGCTTCCGCAAGCTCTAAGGCCTCGTGGTATTTCACTTCACCGCAAATCATGCAGTCTGCTTTCAGCGCAAGCGCTTGCTCGCCCATGTGTGCGGCGCTGCCTAAAGCCGTCACGATGGTGCTGATGCGCATATCGAAGTTTCCCCATACGCGCGGCGCACGACCGAACACCGACGTGCATTTTGCTGCAATGTGGGCAAGGCTTTCCGGTTTGCCGGAAGCAGACGAAACGGTACAGAGCTGGCCGTATCCTTTATGGCGAGAAGTAGCGATGGGCTCAACAACCTGCCCTGTGTAGGTAAGACCGAGCAAATTTGGAAGAGCCATTTGTGCTTTCTTGCTGACATCAAGGGCAGTATGAAAGTTCATGCAAGCGACTCCGCACCTGATTGCTGCCCACACTCCCGCGCCAGGATTGAGCGCTACCGACAACTCAGGCGCGAATGTGCATGGCGGCTCAAGGAAGAGCGGATGATGGGTAATAAGAACATCGGCGCCGATATCGGCAGCTTTGGTAATCGCAGAGACGGTGGGGTCAAGCGCCACAGCAACGCTTTTGACTGGCTTTGTTCCTTCACCAACGATAAGTCCCATCACATCCCAGTCTTCGGCGTCCTCGCGCGGAAACTCCTTTAAAAGAGCGCTCTCGAGAGAGGCCACCGTGAAAGGCGCATCAGATTTTGCGAGGGTGCGTAGTCCTTGCTTGGCTAATGCTTTTGCGTGTTCTGCCTTGATTACTTTGACTTCCTTATCCTGCTTTGACGTTTTATGTTTCTTCGACTTCTTAGACATAAGCCTCATATCCTCTCTACAAAGCGATGTGTCTTCTGTCTTTGGTGCTGGTAGGAACGGTTACTTCCTTATAGCCAGCTTGTCTCATCAGTTCATATCCCCGCTCGATATCACGCGCAACATGCTCTGGCTTATGCGCGTCTGTTCCCACCGTGCACGGAATGTGCGCATGGCAAAACGCTTTCAAAAGAGCGGGCGACGGAAACGGTTCTTTACACGCATAGTATGAACCTGATGTATTGAGCTCAATCATCCTGTTTCCAAGACGTGCTGCTTCAGCCATGCGCTCATACGACTCATTGAGATCAAAATTCGGGTAATAGGCGAATTTCTTCGCAAGATCAGGGTGCGACATAACATCAAAAGGCAGACGGGGGTCTGCTGCTGCCTCACACCACAGAACGACATAGCGACGCCAAATGTTGTCGACTTGCCCTTCTTCTTCCCAGCGATCGCGTTGTTCCGGGTCATCAAAAGGCCATGCGTCAACAAAATGCACTGAGCCTAAGATGAGATCGAATTGGTCGAAATCTATCGTTTCAAGGGTGCGATCTTCGTCAGAACCGAGATAGTCCATTTCGATACCGAGCAAAATATCTATATCTGAAAATTCTTTTTGCGCTTGGCGCACCGCATCGATATAGACAGGCATCTGCTCGGGAAGCACAGAGAGGTATTCCGCTGGATCAAACTGCGGTGTGAGCGGATAGTGCTCGGTAAAGGCAAGGGTGGTAAGGCCCGCCTTGCGAGCAGCAGTTACATATTCTGCTATGTCTCCTTCTCCATGACCACAATACTTCGAATGGCAGTGCGTATTGATCAATTCCATACCGCTAGCTTCTCCGCTTCTCCCATGCAAGCATGCTTGGAATAGCTCCCAAAAATGCGTTTATATCTTCTTGTGTAGTGTAGCGCCCCATTGAGATGCGCAACTCGCCACGAGCTTCTTTACTGCTAATCCCCATAGCTGTGAGGACGTGTGAAGGATCTAGTGTGCGAGAAGCACATGCGCTTCCCCCCGAAACAGCAAATCCAAGGGCGTCTAATCGAATCACGGCAGTTTCGCTTTCAATGCCGCGAATGAGCACATTGACGATGTTCGGAAGATAATCAAGGCTGTCGTGCTCAACTTCAACCGTCGGCTGAATGGCGTCAAACGTTGCAAGATCGGCATACAATTTGTCGCGAAGGAAGCGCAGGCGCTCGCCTTCTTCTTCCAGATTGCCGGTACTTGCACACGCCGCGGCAGCAAATCCAACGGCGCCGGCAACGTTTTGCGTGCCGCTGCGCCTCCCAGATTCTTGACCGCCTCCCACCATGAAAGGGACAAAGGGAGTATGCGCACGGAGGTAGAGTGCGCCGACGCCAGGAGGTCCTCCTACTTTATGCGACGAAAATGATGCCGCATCGACTCCCAGTGCCTGCATATCAACAGGAATCTTTCCAAGAGCTTGTGTGGCATCGCAATGGAAAAGCGCTCCTTTTGCATGAGCACACTCAGCAAGCTGCTTGATGGGCTGAATGGATCCAACTTCTGAGTTAGCAAGTTGAATCGATACGAGCGTGGTGTGATCTGTAATAGCCTCTTCAAGTTTTCTTACTTCGATAAAGCCATCTCGGTCCGGTTTGACGTATGTGACCGAAACACCCAAGCGAGAAAGCTGTTGTGCGCAGGCAAGAACAGCGTCATGTTCAAGCGCGCTCACAATCACTTCTCCCGAAAGGACAGATACCGGTACATGGTGCGAACATGTCCCTGCGACCAGGCCATAGAGTGCTGCGTTATCGGCCTCAGTTGCGCCTGAGGTAAAGATGACCTCATCTGAGCGGCGCGCTCCGATTGTTTTGGCAAGGCTGCGCCTTGCTTCTTCTAATGCCTTGAAAGCCGCACGCCCCGGAGCTGAAAGAGAGTTTGCATTGGCAAAGTGCGCGATGCCTTCCCGCTCTGCTTGCATATGAGGTTCCATGGCTAAAAGCGCTTCGTAGCATAACGGAGCTCGAGCGGCGTAATCAAGGTATACGTAGGAAGAAGGGTCAAACGCCTTCTTTGCACCTGCGTTTGTCTGCACAGATTCAGTCATAGGCATACGCTCATTTTCCGTGAAAGCAAGGCGTTATGATTCGCAAGAATGCTTGTTGTTTTGCACGTTGTGTGCGCTGTGTTTGATATGGGCAAGCGCATAAGCAGGATCATCTGCCGCAAATATAGCGTTTCCGCACACAAGCACATCTGCTCCTGCTTCCACCACCCGCGCATATGTTTTGTTGCCAATACCTCCATCAACTTGAATGAGAGGCGAACAACCGTGCGCACGCGCCATTTCAACCACGGCTCGTATTTTGTCTTCGGTGCCTTCTATATAGCTTTGTCCCGAAAACCCGGGCTCAACGCTCATGACAAGCACCATATCGAGATCTTCAATATAAGGCTCAAGCGTTTCAACAGGCGTTTTCGGCTTCAGTGCTAAAGCAGCCTTCACTCCTGCCCCATGAATCATATCGAGTGCCGCGGTGACTTCATCATCGCTTACGGCTTCGCGATGAAAGGTGATAATGTCAGAGCCGGCATCTAAAAACCAAGGGATCTGCACTAAAGGATTATCTATCATGAGGTGCACATCAAGCGGCAGCGATGTTGCCTTTTTCAGCTGCTTGGCCACAGGAATGCCCATGGTCAGATTCGGAACGAAATGGCCATCCATGACATCTACGTGAACCCAGTCGGCTCCAGCTTGTTCCATCATGCAGAGGTCTTCCCCCAAATTGATAAAATTAGCTGAAAGAATTGATGGCGAAATTTTAACTTGCTCGTACATGATCACGCCCGTTATCTATTATTTATAATCAAAGTCAATGCCATTCTACCTTATAACGGAGAGGCTCTCGGAAGGAGAACGAATGCCGGCACAAACGAGTGATACCAGCTTCTTCACCTACAAAACGCCCTTAGGCGATGTCACGATAGCTTCTTCTCTCAAAGGCGTTGCCTTTGTTGGCTTTGGCACAAGGTATAACGCCTCTTCTGAAGGCGTTCATAGGCCAACCGATATCACCAATGAATGCGCAACTCAGATTCTCGAATATCTCTCAGGCAAGCGCTATGTCTTCGATGTGCCTCTGTATTTCCACGGCACCGACTTCCAAAGGCGCGTCTGGAATGCTGTGCGCTCCGTTCCCTATGGGCAAACGCGCACGTCAGCAGAAATTGCAGCGTTGATTAACGAGCCGACTTCCTATCGCCTCGTTGGAGGGGCACTGAAGGAGAATCCGCTTGAGATCTTAATCCCCACGCATCGAGTTGTGAGTTCGCATAATCGAAAGACGGCCTTAGACCTTCGTTCAAAAAGGTATGAAGCACTGAGAGAAATAGAGCAGAAGTATTCCTAAAAACCTGCCGGCATACAGCTGGTGGGGTAAATCTTCCTCGCTCTTACGCTAGAGGCCATAGAATTCGTTTTTCAAAGGACGCGAGAAGAGTTCGTGGGCAACTTCGTGAACGTCTCCGCCTCCCCAGACAACTTTTCTCACGGCATCTGTGAGAGGAAGTTCAACCTCATTTGCCTCGCTTAATGTCTTCAGAGTCTGACACGCAATAGCCCCTTCGACAACCATGTGGTTTTCATCTTCAAAATCTTGAAGCGTTTTCCCCTGCGCGATGTAATCTTGTCCAAAACGCCTGTTGCGAGAATGGCGCGACATGCAGGTTACCACCATATCGCCAGCACCGGCCAGTCCCATACACGTAATCGCTTCGCCCCCGCAGGACACAACCATACGGCCCATTTCTGCCAGACCGCGCGTAATGAGGAGCGCCGCCGTATTGTCGCCGAAACCTTCCCCGTACGAAATGCCAACCGCAATCGCAATGACATTTTTGAACGCACCGCAGAGCTCGACACCGATCGGATCAAAGCTCGCATACGTGCGAAACGTATCGGTCGAGAACAAATCGCGGAAGAAATGAACAGTTGCCTCTGTAGTGCCCGCAATGGCTGTTGCCGAGGGCTGCCCTTTGACGACTTCTTCTGCATGGGTGGGGCCAGACAGTACCGCTATGCGGTCCATATTCCCCACCACCTCGCACAGTACTTGCGTCATAAGCTTGCCCGTCTGGGCCTCAACGCCCTTAGAGCAGATGACAATCGGGATATCGCTAGAAACATACGGTGCTATGAGTGTTGCCGTTTCGCGCACATATTTTGAAGGCGTTACCATCACAATGGCGCTTGCCTCGTGCAATGCTTCGCCTACGTCGCACGTTGCACGGATGTTTTCAGAAAGCGAAGCGAAAGTGAGGTAGCGGCAGTTAACATGGCTCTCATTGATGGATGAAGCCACTTCAGCGTTGCGCGCCATCATCATGACGTCTAAACCTTTGCCCCCTAGAACCTGAGCCAAAGCTGTCCCCCATGAGCCTGCGCCGATCACTGCTATTTTCATAGGTATGCTCCTTTAAACGTTAGGCATGGGTCTTGGACTTTTTCGAACCAATTTTGCTTTCGGTTCCTTGAGCAAGCCTCTTTATATTTGCGCGATGCGCCCAAATGACAATGAGTGCGGTCGCACAGATGAGCACGACAGAAATCCAACTCCCCCAGTACAGATACAGAGAGACCGGAATACAGGAAATAGCTGCTGCCATGGAACCGACAGACACATGGCGCGTTATGAGCGTTAAAACGATAAAGGCAAGAAGCGGCACCAGCACCCATATACCGAAGGTGAATACCAGGCTTCCCAGACCGACCGAGATGCCTTTTCCGCCTTTAAACCCAAGCCACGGACTAAAAATATGGCCCAAAATGCTTCCCACGAACGCAAGAGCCAAGGCTATTTGCGGCTCGGGAAAACCCCACGGGATCAAAACGTAGTTCGCGACCACATAAGAGAGCACGCCGGCCGCAAGTCCTTTGCCCGTATCAAGCAGAAAGACCGCAATGCCGCCGCCTTTTCCCATGGCGCGTACCGCATTGGTTGCTCCAATGTTGCCAGA
>CAYPKC010000004.1:0-19445 GCA_964411215.1 uncultured Eggerthellaceae bacterium
CTCAGCTGGGAGAGCGCGGGCTTTGCAAGCCTGAGGCCAGGGGTTCGAGCCCCCTATGCTCCACCATCAAAATCAAAAGACGAACACTTACCGTGTTCGTCTTTTTTATTCCTCCCAATCGGGACAACGGGGACAACGGGGACGTAGCTTAATGTCCCGATCTGCTAGCTCGAGACTTAGATTGGGACAACGGGGACGTAGCATGTTGTCCCACTTTTGCCTATATGGAAGTCGAGTGACACCGACTTAAAGTGAAGATTTATCTATTGTGAACTGGTAAAAGATTAGCTAAACAGACACACTTTTCTGCCTATATCCCCAATTCGTTTTACCCTATCGTAAAACAACAAATCGGGACAATAGGCTACGTCCCCGTTGTCCTACTTTTTACGCGGATTCTTCTTAGGCAAAAAGTTCATCATGGCTTCCAGTTCGCTGAAAATAAGCTTGGTCATTACTAGTAGCCCAGATAAGAAGCCAATCGCCAGCATTGGCAACATGGCATTCTAGGCTACCATGCCAATCTCCCTTGAGTGAATGCATATTGTGGTGGCGTTTTAGCTCCAACATAGCTTCGGAGGTATCATCAAGAATGAGTTGCATAACCTCCATAAGAGGCTTCAAGTTTGTATGCCTCTTTTTCAAGCGTTTCATATCTTTTCTGAAACGAGACGTATAGTTTGCTTTGAGCATCTAGAGATCCATCGATTTGATCATTGCATCAAGCGAATCGTATCCAGGATGTCCTGACTTTACTAACGTTTCGGTTTCTTTGAGAGACTCTAGCGATTCTTGATTGGGTTTGGGATATTCAAGACTGAGCGGTATGCGCTGTTCTCGTACAATCTGGCGATAAAAAGCTCTTGTTACAGAGGAAAGGTCAAGCCCGAAATCTTCTGCAATAGCCGCAGCAGCTTTCTTTGTATTTTCGTCTACACGAACAGTGACAGATGAGGTTGTCATAATAGCCTCCTATAAATGTAAGGCAATAATATACTATTGTCTTACGATATGCAATTGAAAGTGAGACAACGGGGACGTAGCCTATTGTCCCGATCTGCTAGTTCGAGGCTTAGATCGGGACAATAGGCTACGTCCCCGTTGTCCCACTTTTAGGCAGTGAGGAAGGTGGAGACGTAGAAAGGGAGGAATGTGACACGCTCGTCGGTAGCGTCGAAAGAATAGTTGTCGGGCGTAAAGACAATAGCTTCCTCAAGGTCATAGGCAGGATTATCCAGCAGCTTTTTCAAATTGGCAGGAACTTTGTGCGATGAGCGAGCAATTGAAACAGGAATGATGTAGTCGTTGTTATCGAGCAAAAAGTCTGCAGATCCATAACCTGTTTTCTCGAAATATCGAAGCGCAAAGCCATTTGCTGTGAACTCTTGTGCAAACGCATTCTGCAAAATGCCTTCAAAAAGCATCTTGAAATCTGCATCTGTGAGAGATCGAGATCGCTTATTGTGAACTCTCCTTGGTGTTTTACTTGCCCTTTTAGGTGACTTGCTAGCGCTATCAGTTGCCTTGCTCTCTTTTTTAGGCGCATCCTGCGTATTCAATTTGCGATTTCGCTTATAAGTATGAATTCCATTAATCAAGGCAAAACTAATCGTCGGAGCTAAACGCGATGAAAACAGCCCGCAATCATAGAAGAACAGCTTGAACAAGTTGTCGCGAACATGCTCATTAAGGGGCGCAACAGGTCTGCTTGTATTTGTACATTCAAGACAAAGACCCGAGCTTACAAGCCAATCAAAATCCTGCGCATAACGCTCCATGCGTGCAGATTGCGTCAAATTTGACAGCATGAATCGCTTGTTTTTCTTAGCAAGTTCATACGGAATGCTTTCAAAAATATGAAGCGCATGTGACAGATTTCTCGTGCTTTCGTCGATGTATTGCTTACACCACTTAAACAGTGACTTTTGCCTGGCTTCTGCTCTTGAAAAATCACCAGCTTTTAAAAGCGTTTGCACAACTGCAGGCATTCCGCCAGCGCCCATATATAAGTTGTAATAGTCGTTGAGCTGTTCATGAATTTTCGTATCGATGGAATTTCCGTCGTCTATGGATTGGCGAGCTTCTTGAAGAAGGAAAAGGCCTTGAGGGGTGGCACGCACGAATTCCTCAAAGGTTAAGGGAAAGATGCGTAACTCCTGTATCGGGGAAGCTGCTGTGTTTGGTGAATGCAGCGCATTTGGTGAAGACGGCGTGTCCTCAAAGGAAGATGTAACGGGAGAAGACATGGTCGAAGGAGTTGGCATGGTGGTATGGACCGTTGAAGCAAAGGAGCTGAGGGGATAAGCCACAATGCAATCGAAGCGAGGATCAGAAGCCAAAAGCTCTGCAGCTGCAAGTGCTTTCGGATACATATGAAGGTTATCCAGGAAAACAAGCGTACCTTCGGGAACGAGCTCCTTGCGCGTAAATGATGAGATGTTAGCCAAAAGGACAAGCAAATCGTTTGATTGCTTAAACACAGCTCGCGCTGCCGGCGATGAAGCGAGATCGATCTTAATGAATGAATGGTATTGCGCGCGGCCAAAAGATTCGACAAGCGTCGTTTTGCCAACTTGAGGCGAACCGGTCACTGCAAGCAACCCGTGAGAGGGGTCGCTCTTCCACGCTTCCAGTTTTTGTTCATCGCGTCGCCACAGCATGCTTGCCCCTGCCTCGGTATGCTTCAAAGTAGGTAATCGGGACAACGGGGACGTAGCCTATTGTCCCGATTTGCTAAGTCGAGACTTAGATCGGGACAATAGGCTACGTCCCCGTTGTCCCGATTATATTATAAGAATGGTATATGCGGGGAATATATAAAGTAATAGGAATGAAAATTCATAAATATGCGACGGAATTAGATATAAATTATTTAAGAAATGTGACGATTTAAAAGGATTTGGGGTTTTAAGGGAGAAAGGGTGAAAAAGGGATAGTGAATCGCTTAGGAAATACAGGATTTGAGAAATGGGAAAAATGGGGACATGGACACGCCCGGCTGGATGAGTGTCGGGATATCTTCACAAACTTATGCATGATGTGTAAATAAAATGTGTGGAAAATGTGAATACAGCCAAGAATTAACAGATTTTCAAGCGTTTTTTCACCGAATTTTCCCCAAAAAGTAAGCGAAGCTAAACAGATTTGAAGATTGTGTGAAAACTACCTGTATAGGTTTTGTTAAAAAGCCCCGTAAGGGTTTACAAATGCCCAGTAACAGGGATAATTTCCACTATGCCTTACTAGCGTTTGAGGAAAAACCCTCAAAAACGGGCCTTGAAGTGCATGAACTTGTTCGAAGATTGTGCACAAGCGAACTACCGCTACACGCGCGCGACGCGCGTAGCGCGCAAGCGCAGGCACGGGATACGCACGGGATACGGACAGCGGGACAACAAGTTGCGCTCCATCATCCGGATAAGCGGGACAACAAGATGAATCTCGTTATCTGGATAAACGAGTCAACAGCAACGCCCCGTCATCCGGAAAAGTGGGACAACAAGCTACGTCCCCGTTGTCCCGGTTAAGGCAGAAATTCATCGATACGAGGTCGATGGATGGTTTCTCAAAGCAACCCCAAAGGCTCAGGACAGCTGGGTACTGGGAGATGAGGAACCAGCTCAGCCAGAGCACAGGACACAGGTTGCTCTGCAACGTGCAGCAAGTGCGTCACGCAAGGTGTGCACAGTGCGCATAGCGCGCAGGGTCGCGCTGAACGCGCAAAGAAAATCGCAAGCGCAAATAAATCGCAATGGGCGAGATCAGCGTAACCAGCACACGCAAAGCACAAGCGGCACAAGCATGGGCACAGGCACGGGAAACGGACATCGGGACAACAAGCTACGTCCCCGTTGTCCCGAAACCGAAAAGTGGGACATTAAGCTACGTCCCCGTTGTCCCGATGCAATGGTTGAATGGACGGGACAGAAGCGAATTGAGGAGCGCTTCTGTCAAAGATTCGGCAAAGGACGAAACATGGGTAACTCAAAAACTTCGCGCTTAGCAAGCTTTGTGCGCCAGGTGTTCTCACCACATAGCGCTCAGAGCAGTCGCATGCAGACATGCGGCACAACAGAGGGGGCTTCAGAGCAAACAGCACCTCCTCCGTCGTTTGTAAGTCGCATACGTCCCTTCAAGGGATGCTGCGGATATGTAGCTAACGAGATCTTGTATGGATCAGGTAGTTACGAATCAACCAGTGCATCGACTGGCGAATCATCCACAGGTGGCTCATCCGAAAGCTGCAGCACACCTACGGCGCACCATACCCAGCAACTCACCAATGTACGCGCAGCACGTTGTGAGCACAGGCGTGAGGAACAGCATGGGACACAAATAATGGGACAACAAGCTACGTCCCCGTTGTCCCACCCAACGCAGACAGTAGGACAACATGCTACGTCCCCGTTGTCCCGTTACGAGCGGAGGCATCAGGGAGCCACGCCTGCTGACCCGACATACCGCGACACCGGAGCCGCACTCTACAGAGGGACGGCTGCTACTGCATTGCCAACCAATGCGAAGAGCCGCACCAAGACACTTGTTACCTTAGGCCTTGCAGCCATCATGGCAGTCGGCACGGCCTTTGGCACGATCGCTAACGCGCAACCTACTCCCGCCTACGCCTCCGGGCAGGCCTCGATCCTCAACGAGAGCCAGGCACTTGCATCAACCAAGTCCACCGACGCGTCCAACCAGACCTCTCAAGACTATACCCTTCGCACAACCGATAACACGTCAGCCATCATCACCACCGCAACGGTGCAGCTGACTGACACCGCCGGCGCTCCTCAGGCCGGTACCTTTATGTATCAAGACGTCCTCTACTCCATCAACGCGGACGAAGTCACCGACGATGGAGCGAAGACAGCAACCGCTGTGGGAGTGAACCCTGTCGACCCGCCCATGGGCGACTTGGTCATCCCGGACGTTGTAACTAGTGGCGACGAGACCTACAAGGTCACCAGAATCGCTTCCTCAGCATTTGCTGGCAGCTACATCACTACTCTTGTCATTCCGGCAACCGTTGAAGACATCTCTTTATATAGGTTGCTTGACGCGGACGAGCGCGCGGCCCATCAGGCCGCAACCGATGCAGCCACCAATGGCGAAGGCGGCGGCGGTCCTGGTACCACTGGATCCAATAACGCTGGTTCCGGAACCCTGCCTGTCGAACAAGGCCAAGCAGCTGCAGCCGCCGCAAATGGCAACGCCGCAGCAGCCCAGACAGACGCCCAGGGCAATCAGACCGAAGGAACCGACGAGGATCTTATCTACGAAACGGTCACGTTGAACTCCCCCACTGGCGAAGAAGCAGAGTATGAGGTCAGCGCCTTCTCCGGGTGCGATACTCTTACTGACATCATCGTAGACGAAGAGAGCGCAACCTACGCAACCTACGCAGGAGCGCTTTACACGAAGGACCTCACCCAGCTCCTCTCCGTGCCCGAAGGCATGGAAGGCGTGCTCAACATAGCGGATCAGACTCAATCAGTCCGCGAAGGAGCGCTTCTTGGATGCAGCAAATTGGAATCGATTTCTGTAACCGAAGCAAATCAGGCTCTTGCAACAAGCACTTCAGGCATTCTCTATACCAAAGATTACTCAACGCTTCTTCTTGCACCCCCGGCCCTCGGCGGTGCAGTCATCATTGAGCCAGCTTGCACAACCATTGCAGCTGGCGCTTTCTGGCACGCGCCTCAAAGCCTCTCCATCACTTGCGGGCAGAATGTTGCGACTATCGCACCGCTCGCATTCACAGCCGAGCAGGCAAGCTCTTCCGTCGTGGCCCCTCAGGCCGACGCTGCAGCATACGAAGCAGCATGCGCAGCATGGAAGGCAGTCGGCTTCCAGAATTTCGCACAACCCGCAGCTCCTGGCTCTGAGTCAGCAGTTCAGGTTGTTGAAGAAGGCACCGAAGGCGAAGGCGAAGGCACCACAGAAGGCGCCACGGAAAGCACCGAAGGCACCCCGTCAGAGACTCCAAACGTTCCTTCCGAGATGGAAGTATCGGGTCTTGCTTACCGACTTCTCAACAACATGTCACTTGAGGCTTTCTGGTCAGGCGATGCCTCCAAGATGCCCCAAACTATTACTATTCCACAGGCCGCTGAGATTCAGGGTGTGTACTACCCCGTCTCCCGCATTGCTGCAAACGGCTTTGCAAACGGCACCGTCAAAACTATGAATCTTCCTGCCGGTCTCATCGAGATCGGCGCAAGCGCATTTGATAACTGCGTGTTCTTGGAAACCATCAATCTGCCGCAAACCGTAAAGACCATTGAAGCTCGCGCGTTCGCAAGCACCCCTGGTCTTACCGCCCTTGATATGCCTGCATCTCTTCAGACAATCGGCGACGAGGCGTTTGCTGGCATCGCAGCTTCCAAGCTCGTGCTCCCCGCGAACCTCCAGACCATTGGTGCACGCGTGTTCGCCGGCAGCACCAACCTTTCGCAAATCGTTTCCGTCTCGCGCACGCTTACCGCAGCATCTGGCGTTATGGCACAGGTCTCCAACGTTGTGGCATATGTGCCGGCAGTAGCTCCTGTATGGAATGCGGGTCTTCCTGCCCAGGGCAATCGCGTGGAAACCTATTCACTTACTCTTCCGCAGACTCCGCTTGTCCTTCTGACTGGCCAGACTGGCTCAGTATTCGGTTATGCCGAAGAGCATGAGGAAGGCATTCAAGAAGGCACCGTCAAGCAGCAAGAAGAGCAAGGCGAAGGCATGCTCACCGAAGAGCAGGCTTTGACCAACACGCCGAACACCGTTGACGGCACACCTATTGAGCCTGGCGCATACGGCCCGGCAGGTGCAGCATCGGTCAGCTTCTCTTATCCCGCAAGCCAGCTTTCAATCGAGGGCACCGGCCTTGACGCTCAGGCAAAAGGCGTTGCCCCCGGCGAGGCTGAGATCACCTGCACCCTTACTGTTGCAGGTGTAGACGTTGCAACCGAGCGCCGCAGCGTTCAGGTTGTGAAGCCACAGGCAACAACGAATGGAGCACCGGTAGCCGCAGGCGCAGAGGCACTTTATGGTGCAAGCTCTTCGCAGGCAACCACTGGCCAAGACAACGCTGGTGCACAAGGCGAGACTCCCGAAGGCGTAACCCCCGAGGGTGAGACCGTCGAAGGCACCGAAGGCACCGAAGGCACCACACCCGAAACTCCCGAAGAACCTACCGTATCGGAGACTACCCCTGTTGAGATGGGCGCTGTCCAGTTCTACTCGACACGCCAGCTCTTAACGGCAGACGTGAGCGACAATACGGCAGGCATTCAGGCACTTGAAGCATCTATGAATGACCTGGTAGAGGTTCCTGGTCTTCCGGCCAACAGAAAGTATCCGGCTGCAGCATCTACTTCAGCATCTATCAAATGGACTGTTTACACCAACGGCCTGTTGCTGTTCGAGCCGTATTCAGCTGGTGCAACTTCAGTTACGCTGAATGTTCCCTACACCGCTAACACCGGTTACAAAGATCTTCCATGGCGTGCTTACGCCGATGCAACGTTGGCATTCAAGATCAAGGAAGGCTGCACCATAAATTGGGGCACCGCATCTACCCTTGACCACTTCTTCTATGGATATAACCGTTTGCAGCAAGTCGACTTCACTGGTTTGGTCACAACGAACACGTTGCACATGAACTACATGTTTGCCGACTGCACGTCGCTTCAAAATGTCACGTTCGGAAGCGGATTCTCCATTAGGTCAGCAGCAGATACGAACAACATGTTCCAGAACTGCGCATCGCTTAATACGGTAGATATGAGCCGCTTCTCCGATACGGCCTGTCCTGCAATCAACATGTCTTACATGTTTGCCGGATGCACGGTACTGAATAATGTGTATCTGCCGAACAGGCTGCAACTTACCAGCCTTACATCGTTCGAGAATGCATTCGAGAATTGCACGAACTTGCAGAACTTCTCGTTCCCAACCGAGTTTGTCGGCTCTCAGCTCACTACGATGGCAAACATGTTCAAGGGTTGCCATAGCCTGCAATTCGTGAACTTCAGCAACACCATGAATACGCAGTCGCTTACCAACATGTCTAACATGTTTATGGATTGCTATGCCTTAACGGCACTTGATCTCACCGGCGTAAAGGTAAATGGCGACGGCATTGAAAACGCAGGAAGCCGCCTGCGCGGCGTCGACAACATGTCGGGACTGTTCCAGAACTGCGTCAACCTGGTGGAAATCGACATCCATACCTGGAAATTGCGTTCAATGGCATCTGACGGTTCGGGTCCGAAGAACGGTATTGTCAACGGAGAGAACATGTTCTCTGGCAGCACCAGCTTGAAAGATGTCTATGTCGGCGATGAATGGGTAGAAGGCCGCTTTACCACGACAAGCACCACCATGTTCACCAATTGCACGGCATTGAAGGGCGCTGGCGGCAATTCCTATCCGTCTCAGGGCGATACCTATACCGCAGCGAATTTCAGGACCGGATACCTTTCTGCAAAATGCCAGTACAGCGCACCTGAAGACGAAGGTGTGTTCTGGACTATGAACGGCGACGGAAACTTAAGCCTTACCGCAGCCAATGGCGTTGCCGGAAGCCTTCGCAGCTTCGGTGCAGACAACAATGACACTACCGGCCGTCCGCCATGGTCTGGTTGCGCTGGCAACATTCGCACGTTTGTTGTAGATACCAATGTCGACATTTATATGATCGACGGTGCGAACTACGCCAATATGTTCGCCGATTCCAACTATCTGCGCGAAGTAGACCTTTCCGGCTTTAAATTCCGCAACCCGGATTCAAGCCCGGTAAGCCTCTACAACATGTTCGGCAATTGCAACTCACTGCAAAGTGTGAACCTTACCGGTTTCCAAACCTATCAGGTTGTGTACTTCAACAACATGTTCTATGAGTGCTCGGCATTGCAGTCACTCGACCTTTCTGCGTTCGATGCAACCAATGCTGCATCTTTCGCGAACATGTTCTATGGATGCCAATCCATGAGAACGGTTACGTTCCCGCAGGGCAACCAGAAGTTCAACAACACCTTGGTTACCACCATGGATAGTATGTTCCAAGGCTGCTACAACCTTGAGAGCCTTGACCTTTCCGGATTCACCAACGGCACAGACCTTACTACGGCAGCAAATATGCTTGCAGACTGCAGAAACCTGCGCAGCATAAACCTTGCCAACTTTGATTTCTCACCCATAGCGAACTTGCAGAACTTCTTCTATGGATGCGGAAATCTTGTAACGGTAGACCTCAGTGGCATGAATGCTGCGAGTGCAACTAATATGTCAGGCTTCTTCCGCGGCTGCACATCGCTTGCCAGCGTGATTTGGCCCGCTGATATGAACTCGAAAAACCTTCAGGATATGTCTTACATGTTCGAGCGCTGCTTCCTGCTCACCGATCTTGATCTCACTTCGTTCAAGACTCAAAACGTTACGACCATGGCAAACATGTTCGACAGCTGCACGTCTATCAGAACGATTGACTTGTCAACATGGACATGGAATACAGCAACCGGTGTCAATGTGACCCGCATGTTCTATGACGACACCCTGCTCAACACTATATTTGTCGGCAGCGGGTTCAGCACGTCTGCCATTAAGACGGAATACACCGACACGTTCGGCAACTGCTTACGCCTTGTTGGCTCCGACGGTACGCGCTACGCCGATATCCGCAGCGGTTCTACCACCTACATGCGTGTGGGCGACGGCTACCTGAGCGCTAAGAAAATGGTTTCGGGCACGGTATATTGGTCGGTAGACAACGCCGGCACACTGCTGCTTGAGCCCATTTCAGGTACCACCGGTACGCTGGCTTCGTTTGCGACCAGCGCCCATCCCAATGGCGAGGCTCCGTGGTACGGTGTGCGCAACAACATCAAATCGTTCTACGTTCTTCCGGGAACAACCGTAAACATGGAGCGTAATGGCTCCATGGCCTATATGTTCAAAGACTGCAACATGATGACAAGCTGCGACCTGAAGGGTCTTGACGGCGCTAACGCTTCCAGCATGAAGGGCTTCTTTGCAGGTTGCTCACGCCTTGCTTCTATTGAGAACCTGACAAGCATGAAAACGACCAACTCGCTTTCAATGGCAGAAATGTTTGCAGATTGCTCTGCATTGACCAGTGCAGACTTAAGCTCTTTCGACGTGCAAAAGGTTGTTGACATGTCAAAGATGTTTTACAACTGCAACTTGATCAACAACATTACCTATCCAAGAAGCTACAACACTTCTAACGTTACCGACATGTCGCAGATGTATGAGAAGTGCTACAGCCTGCCCTCTCTTGATATGTCGAGCTTCAACACCGCAAACGTTACCAAGCTCAACAGCATGTTCAAAGATTGCCGCACCATTACCAATCTGAACATGGCGAACTTCAACGTGCAAAAAGTTGAGACCATGGAGGAAATGTTCTCTGGTTGTATAGCAATCCAGGCCGTAGACATTACGTCCTTCAACGCTCCGCGCGTTATTACCATGAAGAAGATGTTCTACAGCTGCCAGAACCTGCGCGGCCTTATCTCTCCAACCACTCTGAACACCACAGCGCTTCAGAATGTCGAGCAGATGTTTGCCTATAACTACAACTTGCAGATTATTGACCTGCGTGCGATTGTAGTAACTTCCGTTACCAACATGAAGCAACTGTTCGAGCAAGACCGCAACCTTGAGAGCGTAGACTTAAGCACGTGGCAGTTGAACCCGGCCGGCGATAACAATTCTGTTAATGCGACCAGCATGTTCTCCAACTGCTTCAACCTGACAACCGTATATGTCAGCGAGCTTTGGAACTACCTTAAGCTTACCGGCAACAACCTGTTCACCAACTGCCGCAAGATCACCGGTGCCAACGGTATTCTTTGGACGGGTGACCAGAATTACACCTATGCACGCTACAACAGCGCAACAGCGGGCTACTTCTCTGCGAAGGCGACAAAGGGTACCGTGCGTTGGACCCTTGCTGGCGACGGCGCATTGCAGCTTTCTGCAACGTCGGGCTATGCCGGAGAGTTCACCACGTTCGGCACCGATGACACCATTACCTACATTCCGTGGTACGAGGTGCGCTTAAATGTCAAGTCGTTCAGCATTGCTCCTAACACCACTATCTCTGTGGAACGCGGTGCCGCTATGGCATCAATGTTCCGCGACTGTGTGAACATGGCAACCTGTGATCTTACCGGTCTGGACACCAGCAACTCCACCTCGGGCTATCGCATGTTCTATAACTGCTCGTCCCTTACCACGCTTGATGTCAGCGGATTCCGCACCGCGAACATGCTTTCCATGAAAGAGATGTTCTATGGATGCAACAAGCTGACCACTATAGGACAGCTGGACTTCGCGCTGTGGAACACCAGCGCTGTACGCTATATGGACTACATGTTCTACAACTGCGCTGCCCTGAATACCCTTGACACCAGCGGATTCATCACTTCGAGCTGCTTGAACATGTCCAATATGTTCAACAATTGCATCCGCCTTACCTCACTTGACCTTAGGAACTTCGACTTCAGCAAAGTGCAGTACACCGACTACATGTTCTATAACTGCACCGCCCTTAACAACATAAGCATGCCTACTGAGATAAACCTTGTCACGTGTGCTTCTATGGAAAGCATGTTCGACGGCTGCTTCACCATCCGTTCGATCAACATGACCGGACTTAAGACCTCTATTGTTGTTACCATGAAGAATATGTTCCGCTACTGCAGGAACTTACAGGCAATTGAATTCCCGTTTGTCCTTAATACCAATGCGCTGAAAGACATATCAGGCATGTTCCAGGGCTGCTTCATGTTGACCGAAGCAGACCTTGCAAGCCTTGATGTCGACGGCGTGACCGATATGTCGAACATGTTCAACGACTGCAACAGTCTTGTGACCGTTGACTATGCGAACTGGGTCTTGAACAAGAACGAGCAAGTGAACATGCAAAACATGTTCTACAACTGCCGCCGCCTTGTCACCGTATTCGTCGGCAACGGCTGGGATTACGAGCGTATTCTTACCACCGGGGACAATGCTGCAACCATGATGTTCTACAACTGCATTTCTATCCGTGGTGCATCTGGCAACAAGTTTGTCGATACTGCAGCAGGCTACTCTGCTGTCGACAATGCAAGGACGACCGGATACCTTTCCGCCAAGTTTGTCAGCAACACCGTGTATTGGTCCATTGACGGCAATGGCAATCTGGAGCTCTCGCCCGTCGACGGCGATATGGGCCTGCTTGATTCCTATGGTTCTGACAACAACGCCCTGCCGCCTTGGTACGGCTACCGCAACAATGTTTACACCGTAAGCGTAGAGGCAGGAACAACGGTCGGCGTTATCCCTCAGGGTACGACCTGCAACATGTTCTACAACTTCACCAAGCTTACAAGTTGCAACCTTATTGGTTTTGAAACCACTAACTCCACGAACATGCATCAGATGTTTGCCAACTGCAGCCAGCTTTCCGACCTGCAGTTCGACGGCTTCTTTACTGCAAAGGTAACCACCATGGAGCGCATGTTCTACAACTGCTATGGCCTGAAATCCCTTGCGCTTAACACCATGGATACCGGTCTTGTCACCACTATGGAAGAAATGTTTGCCGAGTGCTACGGCCTGACCACGTTGGATGTCTCTAGCTTCAACACCAAGAAGGTTTCCACCATGCGCCGTATGTTCTACAACTGCTACGGCCTTTCAACCATTGACGCCCGCAACTTTGACACGCAAGGTGTGTCTTCCATGATGGAAATGTTTGCCGGCTGCTCGAAGGTAACTTCTATTGACCTGACTTCCATCAACCTTGTCTTGTGCTCTAACCTTGAGCGCATGTTCTACAACTGCCAGCGTTTGACTACGCTGTATCTCCCGAAGACCGCGAACGCCGGTAGCATTCAGAGCACCAAGGAAATGTTCTATATGTGCTCAAGTATGCAGAACATTGACCTTTCTATGTTCAACTTCGGCAGAACGCTCACCAACATGAGCTATATGTTCACCAGTTGCAACAACCTGCAGTCGATTCAGTTCCCTGCAAGCAATGCTTGGGATACCAGCAGGGTAACCAACATGAGCTACCTGTTCCAGTATTGCTACAGCTTGAAAGAGATTGATCTTTCCATGTTCAATGTGAGCAGCGTTACCGACTTTACCTATCTGTTTATGCGCTGCGACAAGCTGCAGACCGTGGATTTGACCAACTGGCGCTTAAGCACAACAACGCTTGCCAACTTCTCTTATGCGTTCTACCAGTGCTTCGATTTGAAGACCATTTGGGTATCGGCGGAATGGAACCAAGACAGAATTGATCCGGCAACGGGCAATACCATGTTCCATTACAGCAACCAGATACGCGGCGCCGACGGCACCTACTACAACAACGATCCTGCCAGCTTCGGCTACGAGCCCGAGGGCGGCAGCTACCTGTTTGCCCATGTGGGCACCACAGGTTCAGGCAGCAGTGCCAAGGGCGGCTACCTGAGCGCCAACTATATTTCCGGTACCGTTAACTGGAAGCTTAATGGCGACGGTAATTTAACACTCTCGCCTATTGGTACGGCAACAACGGGCAACCTTGCCACGTTCGGTGCGACCAACGACACCACCAAGGTTCCGTGGTACACCTGCCGTGCAAATGTACTTAACTTTGAAATCAACGGCATTGTTGGCACCGGCCCGTCTGGAACATTCACCAACATGTTTGCCGGATGCACGAATCTGTCGACGGTGAACCTGTCGAACCTTGACACATCCAATGCAACAAGCATGTACCGTATGTTCTATGACTGCAGGAGTTTAAGGTCTATCAACCTGTCCAGCATTCTTACCAACAAAGTCACCAATATGTGTGAGATGTTCATGGGATGCTCGCGCCTTGAATACATTGACCTTTCCGCAAACGAGTTCAGCAGTGTTCAAAATATGAGCGGTATGTTCAACGGCTGTGCAAGCCTTGCCGAAATCAACTTCGGTGAGAACTTCAATAGCACAAACGTGACCAACATGTCGTATCTGTTCAACAACTGCAGCAAGTTGGGAAGCCTGGACATTTCGAAATTCAATACGGCAAAGGTCAACACCATGTCGTATATGTTCGCGGGCTGCACGAAGCTTGAGTCCATCAAGCACTCGGTTGTTGTGACAAGCAACGTGAACGACATGAGCTACATGTTCTATAACTGCAGCCGCATGCCTGCGTTCTACATTCCTGACTTCGATGTCAACCGTGTGCGCAACATGACCAGCATGTTCCAGGGCTGCACCCTTGCAAAAGCCATTGTTATCAATCAGTGGGAACTCAATCCGGGCGGCAACATAACCATGACCAACATGTTTGCCAACAATACGCAGCTACAAAGCATCTTTGTTGGCGACGGCTGGGATCCAACCCGTATAGGAACAAGCACCGGCATGTTCACTGCCTGCATTTCCTTGGTCGGCGGTGATGGAACGACCTTTAATGCAACGACTCCCGGCACCGGCGGAGCTGCTGCAACGGTCAATGGCGGATATCTGACCTATGCCGATTATGTGATCACCTACTGCTACCTTGATTACAACCAGGCAAACTTGCAGCCGACTTACCGCGGCTATACTGCAAACCAGCAAATAGATCTGCCCAAGCCTGAACGTTCCGGCTACAAGTTTGTCAACTGGTACACCAACCCTGACTTGGCAGACAACACCGAGGCAGTACCTGATGTCAATAATGACAAGTACACGGTGACGGCGAATATCACCATGTATGCCAAGTGGGATTCTGACGGCATGAGCCAGATCCGCTTCGTTACCAACGGCGGCGAGCCTATTGAAACCATAGAAGGACCGGCAGGCGAAGACCTTCGCAACCTTTCCGGCAACGTCAACCAGGTCTATGCATTCCCCGAGACAAAGCGTGAGGGCTACACCGGCCCGGCCTGGTATACCTCGCCTGATTTCACAACGGGTCTGACCACAAGCCTGCCAAGGGTTATGCCTGAAGGCACCACCACTTACTATGCAAAGTGGACGGCAAGCACCGCTAAAACGGGCACATGGGATCCAAACGGCGACAGGACAGGCATTAACTGGACCTTGGATTCCGAAGGTGTTCTTACCTTCAGCGGCATGAATCCGAATGCTACCCCCAACACGGGCACCCTGTATGGTTGGGGCACTGCCGAAGGTACGACTGCCAGTTGGCAGGCAGCCGATGTCAAGGCTGCTGCTAAGGCGTTTAAGGTAGACAGCGCAAGCCAGATTACGGTTTCTCGTACCGGTGGCACCCTTGCCAACATATTCGCAGGATTCAGCGCACTTGAAAGTGCCGATTTCACCTACATGAACACGGCAAATGCATCCAGCATGGAAAGCATGTTCGAGAATTGCCCGAAGCTGAATAGCGTTACGTTCAATTCTCATTTCAACGCTTCAAGCAACAGCACAGGCTTCCGCGTTTCTGCAAGCACAAGCTTTGCAAACATGTTCAAGAACTGCTCAAGCCTGCGCGAGATAGACTTCACCTATGCATTCCTTACCGGTGGTGCAACCTCGCCGACAAGCACCACCATGGCGTCTATGTTCGAAGGCTGCACCCAGCTCACCACGGTGACCTTCCCGCCAACAACCGCTGCAAACCAATTCACTGGTGCAACGGTCAACGACATGTCGGGTCTGTTCAAGGATTGCAAGAGCCTTGAACATGCCGACCTTTCCATGTTGCGCGTGTATAGCGTCAGAGATACCAGCGAGATGTTCAGCGGTTGTGCCCGCCTGAACCAGATCAGCTGGAATCCGATTGCCGGAAATGCGTCTTTGGCAAGCGTTACCGACATGAGCTACATGTTCTATAACTGCTTGAATTACAAAGACTTCAACCTTACCAACTTCCGCTCCGACGCGCTTACCAATTCCAGCTACATGTTCTATGGCTGCGTAGGCATGACGCAAATTGACGCCAGCGCACTGAGCGTGACTGCGGTAACCACTATGGAAAGCATGTTCGCGCATTGCAGCAACCTTGATACGATAGATATTTCCACCTGGACCATGAGGTCTGGCGTAAACGTAGAGAAGATGTTCGACAACAACCTGAGCCTTGCCAGCATTTGGGTCGGCGACGGATTCTTCACTACCCCGGGCAGCAATGTGCCTAATGTTGCCCCTGCCAACTTCATGTTCCGCGGATGCCTGTCTATCAAGGGCGCCGACGGTACCACTTATCAAGACGACGCACCATACCCAGGCTCAACAACGTTTGCCAAGGTTGGCAATACCGGTTACTTAAGCGCTAAGAACATCAGCTGCGGCGGTGTCTTCTGGACCCTTGGCGGCGACGGCAACTTGGTGCTTGCTGCCCGTGAATATGGCAACGGCAACTTGAACGACTTCGGCGACGGTTCCAACCCGGCTCTTGTTCCGTGGAATGGCTGTGCCGGCAATATAAAGACGTTCCGTGTGAAGGAAGGCGACACCGTGAACGGCGACATGGGTAACGGCGGAACCCTTGCCAACATGTTTGCCGACTGCACGCAGCTTACCGACTGCAACTTGGAAGGCCTTACCCTTACCGGTCTTACCAGTGTCCGTAATATGTTCAAGAACTGCAGCAGCTTAGAGACCCTGAACTTCTCTGGCCCTGGCATTGTTACATTTGCGCTGCAAAGCATGCAGAGCATGTTCGAAGGCTGCACAAACCTGAAGAACGTAACCATTGGCGGCGGCGAGGACTTCTCGACTTACAACGTTTCCAATTACAGCAACATGTTCAAGGGCTGCCAAAGCCTTGAAAGCATTGACCTTTCTGAACTTACCCTTATCACAGCGCAAGATATGTCAGGCATGTTCAGCGGTTGCTCTGTGCTTAAGGCAGTAGACCTTTCAGTGCCGAAGGAAGAAGGCTACGGCGTTGAGAACCTTAGAACCATAAACAAGATGTTCGAGAACTGCACCAGCATTACCGAAATCAAGTTCCCGAACCAGTTTGTGGCTTCTTCGCTTGAAAGCGCTATGAGCGTATTCGAGGGTTGCGAAAGCATTCAGACTATAGACATAAGCATGTGGGATCTGCCGAAGATCAAATACATGAGTGCTATGTTCAAGAACTGCATACACCTGAACCAGGTTGTATGGCCAGCAGGTTATGTGAACACTTCTTCACTGCAGGCTACCCCAACAAACACGCTTGCAGACATTAGCCACATGTTCGAGGGTTGCGAAAACCTTGCAGAAATAAATATGAACGCCCTTGAAATCAGCGGCGTTACCACCGGCCTTCGCGACGAGGCTGCAGGCTGGCAAGGCATGAATTCTCTGTTCGAGAATTGCCTGTTGCTTCAAGAGGTGAACTTGAGCAATTGGAACCTTAACAGCGCAACGGGTGTTGTGGGCGCAGGCCGCATGTTCTACAACTGCGGTTCGCTTACCACCGTATTTGTTGGCGACAACTGGAAGGAAGCCAGCCTGATTCCCAATACCGATATGTTTGCCAAGTGCATAAACATAAAGGGTGCAGACGGCACTCCTTACCAAGGAGCCGATACGAACGTAGCTGGTAGCAGCACGTTTGCCCACGTTGGTTCGAAGGGCTACCTGTCTGCTATGAGGGTTACTGGAAGCACCTATTGGTCACTTGACGGCAATGGCCATTTGGAATTCCGCCAGGTAGACGAAAGTGCGCCTTACAGTTTGCTCGGTTCGTATACAGCACTTCCGAATACGGCAACAGCGGCACAGCTTTCAGCAAGCATTCCGTGGTATACCTCGGCTGGTAACATTAAGTCCTTCAGCGTTAAAGAAGGACACCATGTAGCTGTGCCAGATGGTGGAACAGCCAACAGCCTTTTCCGTGATTGCACTGCTCTGACAGAGTGCAACATGACCGGCCTTGATACGGCAGGCTGCACTGACATGGCTAACATGTTCTACAACTGCACAAGTTTGGTGAACATCAACATGACTGGCATATATACGCCAGAAGTAACCACCATGGCCTACATGTTCTACAACTGCCAAGGTCTGGGAACGGTAGATGTAGGTACGTTCCGTACCGAGAAACTGCAACACATGACCCATATGTTCGACGGCTGCAGCGCTCTTGAATACATTGATATGCGCTATATGAACACACCTGAAGTCAGAACTATGGACTTCATGTTTAACAACTGCTCTAGCCTGCGTATTATGTCCATTGCTACGTTTGTTACTTCCAAGGTAACCACCATGCAATGCATGTTCAACGGCTGCTTGAAGCTGGAGTCCATTACCATGAATTCGCTTAAGGGCGATTCACTGCAGGTAATGACGCACATGTTCCAAGACTGCAAGATGCTTACCGAGGTTGACTTCTCAAGCATTACCAACGCACCTAACCTTGAGTCGGTAGCGGCAATGTTTGCCAATTGCGACAGCCTTTCCAAGGTTACCTTTGGTACAACGTTCAACCAAGGAAGCCCCACTACAGCCACAAAACTGTACAACTTCACGAATATGTTCTCGGGATGCCCGAGCCTGGTCAATATAGACCTTACTGCACTGATTCCCGACAGCACCCGTCCTACCTGGATGGGCGAGATGTTTGCCAATGACAGTTCTTTGGTAGAGGTTGACATATCAAGCTGGCATACCGGCACGAACAACATTGTAGAAAGCATGTTCCTTGACTGCACAAATCTTGTGACGGTGTGGACCGGCACCGGTTGGACCGAGAGCTTTGTTGCAACAACCACCATGTTCAGGAACTGCCGTGCCATTAAGGGCGCAGGCGGCCAAGGGTATGATTACGGCGCTGTTGCAGCAGGCAGCAGCAATTATGCTGTTATGAGTGCTACCGGATACCTTAGCTGCAAGAGACGTTTGTGCGATCCGCCAAGCGTTACCAATAAGACATCCACTGCGTGGTGGAGCCTTAATGGTGAAGGCAATCTGATCATTGAACCTGCTAATGGTAAATATGGCGAAATTTCCAACCTGGGCTATGAAGGCACAAGTAATGTAGCCAATCAGCCATGGGCAGCAATGAAAAGTAATATTAAAACAGTACAAGTCAAAAATTCAGTGGGTGTTGTTGCCAATGGAAGCCTTGCAAATGCTTTCAATCAGTGCAATGTCCTAGAAACGGTTGATCTCAGTGGATTCGACACTACAAATGCAACAAGCTTCTTTGCGATGTTTAACGAGTGTAAGAATCTTAAAGCAGTAGACGTGTCAAGTTTTACTACGCCAAACTTGAAAACCATGGGCTATATGTTCAACGGCTGCAACAAGATGGTCTCGGCAACTGGTTTCAATACGTGGACAAATCCGGTTATGACTGATATGGCATTGGCTTTCTGTAATTGCTGGGCATTGGAAAACTTAGAACTTTCGTCCGGCAAATTTGCAACACCAGCCCTTGTTGGCTTCCACAATACTTTTAATTCGTGTACAGGAATGAAAACAATTGATATCAGCGGTATTTCAATCGATAA
>CAYPKC010000005.1:0-18872 GCA_964411215.1 uncultured Eggerthellaceae bacterium
GATCAGTTGACGTCGACGATCATCGGGGGACTGCTCACGCGAAATAAGATCACGGTCTTCAAGCGCAAGAAGGGTGCGGTTCATTTGGCTCTTTTTCATCTGGGTGACGTGGCAAAGCTCAGTGGCAGTGAGCCCCGCACCTCCCTTTGAAGCATCTTCGGCAAGCAGGCGACAGATTATCGATTCGTTATAGGTGAGTTCGGATACAAAGCGGTCGTTGCGAATAGCCGTCGACGCCCCAAGCCACGCATGCAAAAGGCGTTCGGCATCTTCATAAGCTTGAGACCCAGGCTTTTGCGCAGTTTGAGTTGCTCCACGACTTGTATCGAGCGCCTTCACCATAGAAATTCCTTTACCGAGAGAACGTAGCTTTCCGACTATCTAGCCCAGAGGCACATGAGCAAAGACGGAAAGCGGTTTCATGTATCCAATCCATTATAATCATCTAATAGTTAACATTGTGAACTATTAGAGAGGTTGCTTTTCGCCATAAATCCTTTGAAGTCTGTCTATTGCCGAACTTTTCAGACTGCTTTTCGGATAGCGCTGCCCCTGCTTCCCTATCGCGAGCCCCAAGTGCTCACGTCTATTCGACAGATACCTTTTGTTCTGAGGTAGGAAGGCCTTTATAAGCCCCTCATCGTCACTGATTCCAATCTGGTGAAGCTCGGTTTGATCAATTTGCTCACCGACGCCTTTGATGCGTCCGGCATGCCTTATGCCATTTTCGACGAGACGAACCAAAACCCCACGATTGAAAACGTGGAAGCTGCGCGCGCCGTATATGAAGACAAGCATTGTGACTGCTTGATCGCTTTTGGCGGCGGTTCTCCCATGGACTGCGCGAAGGCGACAGGAGCTCATATCGCTAAGCCCAAGCAAGACATTCGCTCGATGAAGGGCATTCTGAAAATCCACAGCAAGATTCCAACGCTTATCGCCATACCGACCACGGCGGGAACAGGTTCAGAAACGACGCTTGCCGCCGTGATCACCGATCAAGAAACGCGTTTCAAATATCCTATCAACGATTTCCCGCTCATTCCCCGCTATGCCGTACTCGACGCGCAGACCACGCTCGGCCTTCCGCCGTTTATTACGGCAACAACCGGCATGGATGCTCTCGTCCATGCGACAGAGGCGTTTATCGGACGATCAACGACAACGAAGACACGGGCCTGGGCAATTGAGGCAGTTAAGTTGATCAAGAAGTATCTTTTGCGCGCGCACCAAAACGGCCATGATGTCGAAGCTCGCGAAGGCATGCTCAAGGCAGCGTTTTTAGCCGGCGAAGCCTTCTCAATGTCATACGTTGGCTATGTCCACGGCATCGCTCATTCGCTTGGCGGCCATTATGGTATCGCCCACGGTCTCGCAAACGCAGTCATCTGTCCTTACGTGCTCAAAAAGTATGACTACGCAGGGCAAAGGCGCATAGCCATGCTCGCACGCGAGGCGGGTATCGCCACCAAAGATGTGTCGGATCGCCAGACGGCGCATGACTATATTGCCTGGTTTGAAGAGATGAACGCACAGATGGGAATACCCACAAAGCTCGAAGGCATTAAAGAGGAAGACATTCCCGGCATGGCGCTCAACGCTGACCGCGAAAGCAATCCGCTCTATCCCGTGCCCCATCTCATGGATAAAGACCAGCTTGCCCAGATATATCGGCTGCTCATTCCAGAAGAGGCAAAAGAGGCTACGCGTTATCAAACGGCACCTGGGCGTGCAAAGCTTCTGAAAAAGCGCAGTATCGACAGAATCGTGTCAGACCAGCGAGCCTTCTTCGCGATGGAGAAGACGCTCGATGTGGCGTATCGCATTGCAGCGCTCAAACGGTTAGAGGCATCGATTGAGCGTCATTATGCAGAAATAGAGCATGCGCTCAAAGAAGATCTGGGTAAATCATTCTTCGAAAGCTATATGTGCGAAGTCGGTTTGACTTTATCTGAGCTGTGCTATCAGATCGCTCATGTGCGGAAGTGGGCAAAGCCTCATCTCGTGATGACCGATTTCGCTCATTTCGCCGCGAAGAGCTTCACAATTGCAGAGCCGTATGGCGTGACGCTAGTCATGTCGCCATGGAACTATCCTTTCATGCTTACGATGGAGCCCCTCATTGGAGCTGTCGCGGCAGGAAACTGTTGCGTCGTGAAGCCCAGTGCGTACAGTCCGCAAACCTCAGCAATTATGGCGCGCATTATTGAAGAGGCATTCGCACCTGGCCATGTCGATGTTGTGCTGGGAGGACGCGAACAAAACGCCGAACTGCTCAACCAGAAGTTCGACTATATTTTCTTCACCGGATCCGTGAACGTTGGTCGCACCGTGCTCGAAAAGGCAGCACCTCATCTCACGCCGGTCACGCTTGAGCTCGGCGGAAAGAGCCCTTGTTTGGTCGCGGCAGATGCCGATATCAAAACAACGGCTGTACGCATTGCCTTTGGAAAGTGGCTCAATTGTGGTCAAACGTGTGTCGCCCCTGATTACGTGCTTGCCGATGCAAAGATTGCGGAAGATCTTGCCTGCATGATTTGCAGCGAGATTGAAAAAATGTACGGACAGAATGTCTTTAACAACCCGGATTATGGCCGCATGGTAAACGAGAAGCATTACGAGCGCGTCATGGGACTCATTGATCCAGCAAAAGTAGTATATGGGGGACGTAGCAACAAAGAGACGCTTCAAATCGAGCCCACCATCATGATGGGGGTCACCGAAGATGACGTCGTTATGGGACAAGAGATCTTCGGCCCGGTGCTTCCGATCATTATCGTTGACTCCATGGATGAGGCGGTCAAGTTCGTAAAGCGGCACGACAAGCCTTTGGCCGCCTATGTATTCACAAAGAGCAAAGAGTTGGAGCACACATTTTTAACGAGCATGTCTTTTGGGGGAGGCTGCATTAACGACACCATTGTGCATCTTGCAACTAGCCGCATGGCGTTTAGCGGGGTCGGAGCAAGCGGCATGGGCTCCTACCACGGGAAGAGCAGCTTTACCACCTTCAGCCACACGAAAAACATTCTAAAAAAATACACGTGGCTCGATATGCCCTTCCGCTATCAACCTTATAATGCGCTGAAGTTTGCGTTTATCAAGCTCTTCATCAGGTAGGAAACGGATGGCAGGCACGGCCGGTAGGCACAGACGCATTTACCGCATGCGCAATGACCCGCTTGCCGCATGCGCACGGACGCTTTTACAGCGCAAGCAAATACGTATTTACGACCCGAGGAACTTACAGCGCCAAATTGCCAGAGAATACGTGCAAAAAGCCAACGATGCCTAAAATCAATATCACTATGACCAGGACTTTTTCATAGCGCGTGAACATGGCGCGGATGCTTCCGGTAAACCCGCTTTGACGCCGTCCGATAATAAAGAGGAATGTGCCAGCTGCATAGACTAAGCATGCGATCATCAAGTAGTCGATTCCTGACGCATAGAGCAAATAGATGGCGAAGGCCGCTCCTATGACCGCAGTGACAAGCGCCTTGCGCCGGCTGATACCCGATTCGCGCCAATCGTTTGATCGCGCGAGTTTCCAGAGAAAAAGACAACATACCAAGTAACACGGCATAGCCATAACGGACGTGACTGATACCATTTTTTGCCACACGCTACCGCTTAAGAACATGGTCAAGATTAAAAGTACCTGACAAATGATTGTAGTTACAAGGAGAGAAAACGACGGAGCTCCATGCCTGTTTATTTTTGCAAATGCCTTGGGGAAGATGCCATCACGTGCAGCAAAGAGTGGCATTTGTGCCAGCATCATGATCCAGGCAAGCCATGCCGACAAGATCGATATGATAATGCCTGCATTCACGATCAGTTCGCCGACCCATCCAAAACGCGCACCCATGATGGTGGCCATAGAAGGATTGTCCATTCCGGCAATGTCTGCACCACTGTACACGCCCAAAGGGAGCAGCGACACAAGCACATAAAGCGCCAATACGACCAAATATCCCGTGACCGTAGCTCGGGAAACTTCATGCTGGTTTCGCGCCTTATCGGACATGACAACAGCACCTTCAATACCCACAAAGAGGAAAAGCGTTACAAGCATAGTGTTCGAAATCTGCGCGCCAAGGGAGTGGAAACTGAAAGTCAAAGGTGTGCCGTCGAGCGTGCATCCCCAAAAGTCCTCAAGGAACACAGAGAGCTGAAAGACGGAAAGCATGGCAATGATAAAAATGAGGATGGGCAGGATTTTCCCGATGGTGCCGACAATATTGATAATCGATCCAAAACGGGCGCCGCGACGGATGACAATGAAAACGAGCCAGCACAGGGCAGATGAGCCAATGATGGAGGCAACATTATTGCCTTCGCCGAACAGGCCGGGAAAGAAAAAGTCCATGGTCGCCATAATGAGAACGCCGTAGGCCGCTTGCGCAAAACAGTTGCAAATCCAATAGCCATAGGCAATGAAAAAGCCGGCGAGCTTGCCAAACCCTTTGGCGGCATAGGCGTAGATACCGTTTTCAAGATCGGGGACCGCTTTAGAGAGAATGCTGAAAGTGCTTGCGATAAACCAGACGCCGATGCCTGTGATAATCCACGCGGCTATCTGGCCTCCCGCAGAAGCTTCTCTCGCCATGGAAGCAGGAAGATCGAAAACGCCGCCGCCAACCATCGCAGACAACACAATGGCGGTAAGGCCAATGAAGCCGACTTTAACGCCCGTGTCTTTCTTCGTTTGCATTGTCTGACTCAAATCCTCAGCGGGCTGCTCGTTACTTGTGCTCCCGCTCTTTCACCCCTGCCTGTCTCTATAGGCTATAGAAAATGCGGGCGTGGCTTCAGGACAGACGGCCATCGCTTTCAGGTTGTTACCGTCGTGTTTCGGCTTGTTTCAGTAACAGAGCTGCAATGTTGGCTTCACACAATAAAGAAGGAAGAAGGTCATGCGTCACAAGGGCGACCGACAGGGAGCAGGTGACAAGGAGCAGCCGGGTAGCAGGGAGACCGGCAGCGAACAAGAAGACCGGCAGTGGGCAAGAAGAGCGGTAGGAAGCAGGCAGGCGACATCACATCAATGAACGAATTCAAAGCGACACATAACACAGATGCACCGGATCATCCTGAAGAAGCGTGTGCCGTCTTCGGCATCTATGCTCCAGGCGAAGATGTTGCACGCATGACAGCTTTCGGGCTGCAGGCGCTTCAGCATCGGGGGCAGGAGAGCGCCGGCATTGCCGTGGGTGATGGCGAAACCGTTGTCGTGCATAAAGACCTGGGCCTCGTTGACCAGATCTTCAATGAAGAGGTGCTTGCAACCTTGCCAGGAGATATCGCGATCGGACATACGCGCTATTCGACAGCAGGAGGAGGTGGCTGGACGTCTGCCCAGCCGCATATCTCAGCCATTGGCGAAGAAGTCATCGCGTTTGCCCATAACGGCACGCTCATAGACACGAAGGCGCAGCGCGCGTGGCTTGCGAGCCAAGGAGTGCAGCTCCACAGCAATACCGACAGTGAAGTCGCAGCGCAAATCATTGGCGTAGAAACATTGCGGACAGGTCATATACGAGAAGGCATTCGTATTATGATGCGCAAGCTCCATGGTGCGTATGCCATTGTATTGTTGACATCAAAAGGCCTTTACGCATTTCGCGATCCGAATGGCATTCGTCCGCTGTCACTTGGCATTTTACCAGGCAATCGTGGATGGGTGATTGCGAGCGAAACCTGCGGCCTTGATGCAATAGGGGCGCAGTTTGTACGCGATGTTGAACCGGGCGAAATCGTTCGTATTGACCAAGCAGGATTTCATTCGGAACAAGGGATTGAGCCGCAGCGACGGGCCAGCTGCATTTTCGAGTATGTGTATTTTGCACGGCCTGACTCTGTGATTGATGGCGAGGTAGTCTACAACGCAAGAAGGCGTATGGGCAGCGTGCTTGCGCGTGAGGCTCCTATTGAGGCAGATATTGTGCTGGGTGTTCCCGATTCTGGCATTCCGCCTGCTCTTGGATATGCCTTAGAGAGCGGCATTCCATACTGTGACGGCATTGTGAAAAATCGCTATGTAGGTAGAACTTTCATCCAGCCAACGCAAGAAATGCGCCAGATGGGCATTCGGATTAAACTGAATCCTTTACCAAGCGTTATTGCTGGAAAACGTCTTGTGGTTATAGATGACAGCATTGTGAGAGGCAATACCTCAAAGAAGCTTGTTGAAATGCTGCGTCAGGCTGGAGCTGCCGAGGTGCATTTGCGAATTGTAAGTCCTGAGATTATGTGGCCTTGTTATTATGGGATAGACACGGATACGCAAGAACAATTGATCTCGGCGAATGCATCACGAGATGAGGTATGCGATTTTATAGGCTGTGATTCGCTTGCCTTTATAACTCTTGAGGGACTTCGAAGTGCGATAAGATCCCAACATCATTCATTCTGTGAAGCATGCTTTACAGGAGAATACCCAACTCTTCTGCCAAAGTCTGCATCATGTTCTGTTAAGGGTTAAAGAGTCTCATCGATTGAGACGGTGAGTCCTTCCATAAGATCGTTCACTGTTTTCATTGCACACATCTTGCCGCACATGGTGCAGGTGCCTTCCGTAGAAGGAGGAGCGCTTTCTAAATATTCACGAGCGCGCTTTGGGTCAATTGCTTGCGCGAACATGCTTTCCCAATCGACGCGTCTGCGAGCATCACTCATTCTATTGTCTCGATCCCGTGCGTTCGGCACGCCCTTTGCGATATCTGCTGCATGAGCTGCAATTTTGGTCGCAATGAGTCCTTCACGAACATCTTCAGCGCTGGGAAGCCTTAGATGCTCTGCAGGAGTTACATAACATAAGAAATCAGCTCCGCTTGCGGCAGCAACGGCACCTCCGATGGCAGCCGTTATGTGGTCATAACCGGGTGCGATGTCAGTTACTAAAGGACCTAGGACATAAAACGGCGCATTGTGGCAGAGACGCTTTTCCATTTTCATGTTTGCTGTGATCTCGTCAAGAGCCATATGGCCTGGCCCTTCAACCATGACTTGGACACCTTTGTCCCATGCGCGCTTTGCAAGCTTTCCAATTTCTATGAGTTCAGCAATCTGCGAAGCGTCGCTCGAATCGTAAGTGCTTCCGGGGCGCATGGAGTCTCCGATAGAAATGGTGACGTCGTGTTCATGCATGATCTCAAGAAGTTCATCATAATGTTCATAAAAAGGGTTTTCGCGTCCCGTTGCTTCCATCCAAGCAAAGATCAGAGAGCCGCCGCGGCTTACTATGTTGGTCAGGCGACCCGTTTCTTTGAAGGAATCTAACGTGCGGTGGTTCATTCCTGCATGTATGGTAAGGAAATCGACTCCGTCTTCACAATGTGCTCGGATAACATCAAGAAAGTCTTCAGCAGTAATGGATATCAAGGCTTTCTCAAGATGACCGATAGCGTCGTACATAGGCACGGTGCCAATCATGGCTGGTGAATTCTCGACAAGCTTTTGACGAAAGGGTCGCGTTTTGCCAGAGTTTGAGAGATCCATAATTGAATCTGCACCATATTCATGAGATATTTCAATTTTTCGATTCTCTTCGTCTATTTTGGCGATGTCTCCCGAGATCCCTAAATTAACGTTGACCTTTGTTGAGAGGGGTCGTCCATCGTATAACGTACCGATCCCTTTAGGATGTAGCGCGGTATGGTGGATATTGGCTGGTATGCAGATGCGTCCAGCTGCCACCGCTTCTCTGATGTCTTCGGCAGCATACCCTTCTTCACGTGCAACGATTTCCATTTCGGAGGTAATTATTCCCTTACGGGCAAAATCGATCTGAGTGATCGGATTCACAGGTGCTCCCTTCGTTGGCATTACCCAGACAGGTTCTATGGGTCAAAGCAATGCGTGCTTCCTCTCAGTCTGCCGCAAGCGCTTGGGTATATACAACACGTACTCCCATAAAGCCCTTTTTGCAAACTCCCCAGCAGAAGATCTGCTCACTCGAAATTATAGAGCTCCTCTGTTAAAGATGTTATATTGAATTGAAAGCTACAAGCTCGGCAAAAGAGGGCGTATGGGTTCTTACGACACGCAAGCAGATGCACAAGGTTTCAACAGGCAGACAGACGATCCGGCTGTCGCAGCACCGTCTCTTGCCTGTGCTCGTGTATACAGGGAATTTTTAGGAACATGCACGCAGTGTGGGCACTGTAAGGCCGCGTGCGAATCTCTTGCGGCAAGTGATATGACGCTTGGACAGATCGCAAGTGCGCTTTTGGAGGCTGAGCGCCATGCCGAATCGCAAGAAGACATGATGATAAGCATCGCGTACAACGAGCGTCTTATGCAAGCCATACGAGGATGTTTCTTCTGTACCTCATGCAAAAATACGTGCTTTGCCCATAACGATGTGTGCGAGCTGATCTATCATGCGCGCAAAGAGCTTCAGAACATGGGGTTGATTCCGCGTGAGGCGTGGACGAGCGTGCAGGTTGACGACGAATGGGACATCTTTAAAGCCTATCGGGCGATTTACGGCATCAATCTTGTTGATTTAGCACGTCATCTTCCCTATGAAGGACATAAAGGCGAAGGCGATTGCGAAGTCGCGTTTTTCCCAGGGTGCGCGCTTGCAGCCTATGCGCCAGATTTGACCCGTGAGATTTTCAAAACGATCGAAGAGCTTGGCGGCAAGACTACGCTGATCGATCATTGCTGTGGCTCACCGTTAAAGAGTGCGGGATTTTTAGATCGCGCTGAGGCGCTGTGCGATCGTAATGCTGAAGAGATTGCAGCATCGGGGGCAAAGACGCTCGTGTGCGTTTGCCCGGGATGCGCCAATGCTATGAAGAAAACATTGCAAGCCCATGGCAGCGAAGTTGACGTTGTGTCGCTTTCAAAATTCCTTGCCGATCACGGGTTCCAATCGAAGCGTCCGTTGCCAGAAGGCAACATATGGATTTCTAAGTCATGCCAAGACCGTGACGGCACCTATCTTGAAGAAACATGCGAGGTGCTCGGACTTGATCAGCAGACTCCCTCTATCTTTTATGGTTGTTGTGGAGCAGGCGGTGCGGTCAGTGCGTTTGATTCGGCACGGCAGTTCAGGCAAGCCGACAACAAGCTCTCCTTTGCGCCCGACGGTGCAACGGTTGTGACCATGTGCCCTACGTGTACATACACCTATGCGTATCGCATGATGACCAACCCGCGCGATATCACCAACAAGCACTACACAGAGCTGCTGTTTGAACACCAGTTCGACTGGGATCGCGTCTTTGCCGAGCTTGAAGGCATGTACGCGGGAGAGTACGGACCGTGGCTTGCCCAAGTGTTTGCGTAGGAGCAATCGCACCATGGAACAAACAGCACATAAGACAAAGGCATCTCAGATGAACAGTCATAACGCAGAAGAAGCTCCGGTTGCCATTATCGGATTTGGAACAGCAGGATATAACGCAGCCCTTGCTTTGAGAGTGGCCGGCTATGCGGGAGACATTCAGGTATTCTCCGACACCAAAACGCTTCCTTACAGTCCCATTCTTACTTCCTATTACGCAGGCGGCGAAAAGACCTACGAGGAATGCTTTCCGTGGTCTGAAGAAGAAATCGCCGATCTGGATCTTGAGGTGTTTTTTGACACGCCGGTTGTCAGCCTTGATGTGCAAGGGAATATGATTCGCACAGGGAAGGGAGCGTATCCCTTCAGCAAATGCGTAATTGCTACGGGTGCCACGCCCGTGGCAAACGGGTTTGTGAAAGACTGCGATTACGAGCCTTTTATGTTGCGCACGATGGAAGATGCGCAAGCCCTGAAAGACCATTTGGAAGATCCGTCACACAAGCGCTTCTTGGTGAGCGGTGCATCTATGGTTGCCCTGAAGATGCTCGAAGCGGCGCTCAATCACGAAAAGGAAGTGACGCTTGTGGGCATGAACCCGCATGTGCTCGATTTCAATGCGGTGCCCGAAGCGGCCGAACGTTTTGAGAAGGGGCTTCGCCATAAAGGGGTCACGCTCCGCCTGGGACAGACTATTGTGCAGGTGAAGCGTATTCCAAAAGAGGGTGCGTCTGCACAAAAGGCAGGCGAGCATGAAGAGGTTCAGGAGTATAAGAAAAATGCTTCTGATGGCGACCTTGATGATTATGCGCTAGAAGTTACGTTTTCAGACGGCTCCTCTGACATATTTGACGGCATAGCGCTGGCGCACGGCATGAAATGCAACTTGGATTTTGTAGAGCCAGGCGCGCTTGCGATCGATAAAGCACTTGTGGTCGATGACTTTATGCGAACGAGTGATCCCGACATTTACGCAGCAGGAGATGTTGCGCAAGCATATGAGCTGATCTCGGGAGAGAAAAGAATTGTCGGTATCTGGAAATGTGCCGCAAAGCAGGGGCAGGTCGCTGGAAGGGCAATTGCGGCAGAACTGGCCTTCCAAGTGCCCGATACGAAAAAAGCCTATCAAGGTGCGATTCCAACCAATACCATTGCCGTGAACGGGACGCTTTTCATATCTGCGGGCACCGTGCTTCCAGAACCCGGTCATGAAGGCGAACTTGAATCAGAGGTGCAAACAACCGATGATATGACCGTTGTTCGTGTATATAAAGGCGAAGGCAAAAACCGCAAACTGGTTGGCTTTAATATCGTATGTGACTATGATCAAGAGGGCAGTCCTGCTTATGATCTTGGCGCCATGCTAACTTTGCGTATCGAGCGCGAGCACGCGCGGCAATAATTTTTCATCTGAGTGGCATACGACATTGGCCGTAGGTGCGAGGTAGATCAATCTGTCCGCGGCCTAAATTCTGCCAATTGCCATTTATTGTGCCCCCATACTGTGATATGTTACGTATTCATAAATCGTAACACGATTATGCTAACAGTATCTTTTGTAGAAAAAGGGGGTTTCCAATGGCTAAAGCTACGTCATCTTCCGCACTCTGCAGGGGCAAGATTATTGCTGCGTTTTCATTTCTTTGCGTTATGGCATGCGCGCTTTTTGGGTGTGGAACTTCCTCTTCATCAGCTTCAGACGTGCCTGATCGCAGCAGCGAATCAAACAGCCAAGTCATTGTATCAATGCCCACAACGGCTGAGCCGGCGGCAGGGTTTGATCCGATGTTCAACTGGGGTTTTGGCGAACATGTGCATGAGCCTCTTATCCAATCGACGCTCATAAAAACGGACACCAATCTGAGTTTTCAAAATGACTTGGCGACCGATTATGCGTGCGCGCCTGATGGTATGAGCTGGACATTTACAATCCGAGACGACGTGCGTTTTTCTGACGGAAGCCCCCTTACCGCTCACGATGTCGCTTTCACGATCAATGGCATCATCAACTCAGCGGCGTCTGAAGCAGACCTGTCTTCGGTAAAAGAAGCCCGCGCCGAAAGCGATACGGTCGTGACGTTTGCAATGAATTATCCCAATAACGCACTTTTATATACGCTTGCCGTTATCGGCATTGTTCCACGTGACTCCTACGGCGAAGGCTATGGGGCAGCTCCCATTGGAAGCGGCCGCTATATGGTCGAGCGGTGGGATAAGGGGCAGCAGGTTATTTTGGTGCCCAATCCTTATTACTACGGCGAAGCCCCGCACATAGAGCGCGTTGTCATTGTCTTTATGGAAGAGGACGCCTCACTTGCAGCTGCGCAGGCTGGTCAGGTCGACATTGCCTATACGTCTGCCCTTCATGCGGAACATGAACCCGAAAACTATTACTTGCTGGTATGCCGCTCGGTCGATTCTCGCGGTATATCGCTTCCGTCAGTGCCGCGAGAAGAGGCGCCGAAAACGATTGAAGGGGCGTCATACGTGGTGGGCAACAACGTGACCTGCGATGTCGCAATCCGCCGAGCGCTCAACTATGGCATCGATCGCGAGCAGATGATTGCAAATGTGCTTGCAGGATATGGCACACCTGCCTATAGCGTGAGCGATGGCATGCCGTGGTATTCGCCTGATATGGCGGTGGAAACCGATGTCGGCAAAGCGAATGCTCTTCTTGAAGAGGCTGGCTGGGTCTTTGGCGGAGGCAATGAGACCGGCGGGGAAGGTGCGATACGCGCAAAAGACGGCCTTGAGGCGTCATTTGACCTGTATTACCCCATTAATGACCCAGTGCGCCAAGCGCTTGCGGCAGAGTTTGCAAACCAAGCGCGAACGCTTGGCATCAAGGTTGAAATCAAAGGTGCGAATTGGGAAGACATCTACCCGCACCAATACAGCGATCCTGTTTTATGGGGGTGGGGATCAAATTCGCCGATCGAGCTCTATGAGCTTACCTATTCGGGTGGCTGGGGCAATTATGCGGGATATGCCGACCCTGATGTTGATGCGAGTTTGCAGGCAGCGCTTGCACAACCTTCGATAGAAGATTCGTATAGGTATTATCAGCAAGCGCAGTGGAACAAAGATACTCACACCGGTGTTGCCCCACAAGGCGCAAGCACGTGGGTATGGCTTGCCAACATTGATCATCTGTATTTTGCGCGCAACGGCCTTCAAGTAGCCGATCAAAAACCGCATCCTCACGGTCATGGATGGTCGCTTGTCAACAACATTGATGAGTGGACATGGGATAAGGCATAACGATTCCGTGGCGCAGTTTCTCCTCAGAAATATCGGCAGGTTCATACTGCTGATGGCAGGGGTCAGCCTGGTGGTGTTCGCGTTGGTCAGTGTCTCGCCGATAGATCCGGTGCAGGCAAATGTCGGGCAAGCAGCGCTCGCTTCTATGTCGCCTGAAAAACGTGCCCAGCTCGATCAGTATTGGGGCACCGACCTTGCCTTCCATGAGAGATATTTCAGTTGGCTCGCAGGTATGCTGCGAGGCGATATGGGTATGTCGCTGCGCTTTAACGCACCTGTCTCGCAAGTCATTGCAGAAAAGTCGTTGAATTCAATCGTGCTTCTAAGCATCGCTTGGGTTGCGAGCGGCGTGATTGGTTTTGTGCTTGGTGTCTGCGCCGCGGCACAACGCGGACGTCTCATTGACAAGATTGTCAAAACGTACTGCTTTGTGCTGGCCTCGATGCCGACGTTTTGGATTGCGATTCTCTTCCTTGAAGTGTTTTCGGTGCAACTCGGTTGGTTTCCTATCGGGTTTTCGGTGCCGATAGGCAAAGCCGCCTCAGATATCACCTTCCTTGATATGCTTCATCACGCCATCTTGCCCGCGCTTACGCTTTCGCTTGTGGGTGTTGCCAATGTCGCCCTTCATACGCGCGAGAAAACGATAGATGTCTTGGAGAGCGATTACGCTCGTTTTGCCCGTTCACGTGGGCAGAGCACTGCCTCGGTTGTCATACATCACGGGCTCAGGAATATCGCCTTTCCTGCGATTTCGCTGCAATTCGCACAGATTGCCGAGATCTTTGGCGGCGCCGTTCTTGTTGAGCAGGTGTTTTCGTATCCAGGGCTCGGTCAAGCAGCGGTAACGGCCGGACTCGGCGGCGATGTTTCCCTTTTGGCAGCCATTGCACTTGTTTCTGCCGCGCTTGTCTTCGGGGGCAATTTGATCGCAAACATTTTGTACGGCGTCATAGATCCAAGAATGCGCGAGAAAAAAAGCTTGGCTGAAGGCGGTGTGCAGTGATGGAGATGACCAAAGTGTCAGGGAAGATCTCCCTCATGCAGTTCCATATGCCACAGGCAAAAGCGTTGAACAATCGCCGATTCATGCTTGCGGTCGTACTCGTGACAGCTCTTGTTTTGGTAGCTGTGGTGATCTTCGGCATTGCCTTTGCAGATGAAGCGGCGCAGGCGAACTTCGCTGAGAAAGATAAGGCGCCAAGTCCTGAGCATATCTTCGGAACCGACTGGATGGGACGCGATATGCTGCTCCGCACGCTCGCGGGGCTTTCTACCAGTGTGTTGATAGGCGCTCTTGCCGCGTGCATCTCAACGATTATTGCGCTCGTACTGGGAAGTGCTGCAGCCTTGGGAGGCAGAAAGGTTGATGTGTGCATATCCTGGCTTATTGACCTGATGCTGGGCGTTCCGCACATTATTTTGATCATCTTGATATCGTTTGCGCTCGGAAAAGGCGCTCTTGGCGTGCTGGTGGGGGTAGCGCTTACGCATTGGCCATCGCTGGCACGTGTCATTCGCGCTGAAATGCTGCAATGCAAACAGTCAGAGTATGTCCACGTTGCTGCGAAGCTCGGTGTGGGCGAGGTGCGCATTGCTTTTCGCCACATGCTGCCCTTCGTGCTTCCGCAACTCATTATCGGATTCGTGCTGATGTTTCCGCACGCTATTCTGCATGAGGCGGCGATAACGTTTTTGGGCTTTGGCCTTCCGCCTGAACAACCTGCTATTGGAATGATTCTTTCGGAGTCCATGCGCTATCTCACCTCAGGCGCTTGGTGGCTTGCTGTCTTTCCGGGAATCATCCTGGTTGCTGTCGTTATGCTCTTCGATTGCATGGGTGCAAATCTTCGCAAGCTTCTTGATCCGCGAACGAGCCAGGAGTGATGATGGAAGACAAACTGTGCCAGCCATCTCAGACGCCGCTTTTGCGTATTGAACACCTCTCGGTGTCGTTTCGCAGATACGACGACAGCGCTACCTCGTTTTTCCGCGCTCAAAGGTGCGAAAACTCCGTTGTGCATGACCTGTCTCTTTCGGTATATCAGGGTGAGATGGTCGCAGTGATTGGAGAGAGCGGGTCAGGTAAATCGGTGTTGGCAGATGCCATTATGGGGATGTATGAGCCGAACGCAGACGTGACGGGAATCATTTCGTTTGAAGGGCGCATGCTGAGCGCCCCGGACATTGCGAGTCTGTGCGGGCATGGTATTTCCTACGTGCCACAACATCTGACAAGCCTTGATCCCCTTATGAAAGTGGGGAAGTTCGTGCGTGAGGGAACGCCTCCCAAACAGAGAGGACGGCGTGAACGCACACAGTGGAAGCGTGAGCGTGTGCGCAGGCAAAAAGAGCTCTTCGAGCGCTTTGGTCTTCCTGAAGAGGCTGCTGCCATGTATCCTCATGAGCTGTCGGGGGGCATGGCAAGGCGTGTGCTTGTCTGCTCTGCGCTCATCGACAACCCGAAGCTGATCATTGCAGATGAGCCTACCTCGGGGCTTGATCGGAATCTTGCCCTTTCCGCTTTAGGCGACTTTCGCGACTTTGCCAACAGCGGTGGAGGTGTTTTGCTCATCACGCATGATATTGAGCTTGCGCTTCAGACGGCAGACCGTATTGCGGTCTTTAAAGATGGCATGATCGTTGAAGAGACGGCGGCAGCAAACTTTGCGTCACCTGAATTGCTGCAAAGCGAATATGCGCGCATGTTATGGCATGCGCTTCCAGAACATGATTTTGCGTATGATCCTGACAAAACTGGTGGAGTTGAGAAAAGCCACACCCACGCCGCTCACGAAGAAGATGATGCTCCTTGCTAGAAGCGCGCGACATTACGTTCGGCTATAAGAAAGGCCACCCGGTTCTCGAGGACTTTTCTGCGCAGTTTGGACGTGACGAACGCGTCTGCATCTCGGCCGCCTCAGGCGTTGGCAAGACAACCTTGTGTCGTCTTTTGGCAGGGTATCTCAAGCCGCAAGCGGGGCATATTCTGCTTGACGGCAGTCCGCTTCCTGCAGCGGGCGTCTGCCCCGTCCAGCTGATTGGACAGCATCCCGAACACGCTTTTGATCCGCACCTTCGCATAGAAACCTCTCTGAAAGAAGGCGGGCCGGCAGATGAGCATCTTGCAGAAAGTCTTGGTATTAAAGAGGCGTGGATGAAACGGTATCCCCATGAGCTTTCAGGTGGGGAGCTTATGAGGCTTTCGATATGCCGGGCGCTCATGAGTCATCCCACTTATGTGGTAGCCGATGAAATATCTGCCATGCTGGATGCCGTTACCCAAGCATATATCTGGGACTTTCTGATCAATGAGGCGCATGCGCGCGATATGGGCATTATCTTGGTATCGCATTCCCCGGCTCTCGCAGCGCGTGTTGCGACGCGCACGCTTGAGCTAGGTCTATAATCGAGACATGGCTCGTTTTAAGAAACATTACGAGCGCATCATTGTGGCATGCGCGTTTTTGCTTTTGTTCGTCAATGTGGGATTTACCTCCACATCCTTTTCCGTCTACCAATCTCCTTTAGTCGCTTTGCCTGGTGTCGGCGATGTGGGCGGCTCCCTCATTGTGACGGTGCGAACGCTGGTGACACTCATCTCCATGTTTTTCACAGGAGCCTTCTACAAGCGCATTAATCCGCGCTTCGGTTTCTTTCTCGCCACGCTCTGCACTGCCATAGCTTTCGTTTTGTTCGGATGCATGCGAAGCTTGGTTGGCCTTTGCATTGCAAGCGCGTTTGCGGGACTTGGCTATGGCTTTGGCGGAATGGTGGCGTCCACGTATCTCATTGGTAATTGGTTTCGCGGAAAGGTTGGCTCTGTCTCGGGCACGGTAACGATGGGAAGTGGTTTTGCAGCCATTTTCGTTCCCATCGTGGCAGGTATGCTCATCGATGTGTTTTCGCTTTCCGTTGCGTTTTATGTGGAAGGCGCTCTCGCGCTTGTTATCGGCATTGCAATATTCATGTTTGTGCGCGTGAATCCTATGGAAGTGGGGCGCGAGCCGGTTGAATCGTATGGCAAAGTACGCAAGCTTCCAAAGCCGGGCGAACGCGTAAAAGTGAAGCGCCATCCGAAAGAAAAGCTATCTTCGGTGCCTCTTCCGAATACCTCTATGGTAGGCATGATTGTTGCTCTTATCCTGCTTGGCGGTGTTTCTATCTGCGGCTACAACTACTTCGGCATTTTGCTGACGTCGCAGGGTATTGATCCTTTGGTGGCTGCTACGGTTATTTCGGTAGCAGGAATCGCACTCACGGTTTCGAAATTTCTAGTGGGCGTGGTGTGCGACAGATTCGGCACCCTTGCAGGCTCTGCCATCTTTTTCGTCTTGCTCATAGGAGCGCTCTTGCTGTGTAGCTTAATCGGCAAAGGCGGCGTTCCGGAAGCATACTTTGCTGGCGCCATCCTGGGCATTGGTATGCCGCTTGGGACAACGGGTATATCTTTGTGGTCGCTTGAATTGAGTTCGCCCGAGAAAATGCTGACCACCATTAAACGCTTTCAGCTCTCCTATGCGTTTGGCGGTTTTGCCTTCAACATGATGCCGGGCATCCTTTTCAGCCTGACGGGTACATATACCTCGACTTACGATGTTTTAACGGTCATGGCGGCAATCTGTGCTGTTATCGTTCTTACGGTCTATGCGCACCACATTATTCGTGCGCGCAGAGCCTATGAGAAATCACACGGGACACAACAAGACTCTTAAAGCAATTTGCCTGCTTCTAGAAAATCGCTAAAAAGATATGCGTGAAAAGAAAGGCAAGCAGCCCGCATCCCGGGAACGTCAGAATCCACGTCAGCACCATGCGACCGGCAAGAGACCACTTGACGCTGCGCAGGCTCTTTTCGGCTCCTACGCCCATAATAGCCGTGGTATTGGTGTGGGTCGTTGAGATCGGAATGCCGGTAAAGGTGGCAAGACCGATGCAGAAGCAACCGGAGATACAGACGGCAAACCCCTGATAGGTTTCGAGCTTCACCATATCCATGCCGACGCTCTTAATAATCTTCTTGCCGCCAGCGGCGGTGCCAAAGGCCATGGTAAGCGAGACCATGATAATAGCCCATGTTGGAAAGTCGCCTAAAGACTCTGATGAGCCACCCATGCCAAGGACAATTCCCATCATGCAAAGGGATAAGAATTTCTGCCCGTCTTGAGCACCATGAAGCGTTGCCACCCCAGCACCGGCGATGATCTGCGCCCATTTGAAACCAGCATCAGCGCGTTTTCTATTAGCGCGCGCGAAGAATATTTTGATCAGGCGCGTGAAAAGCCATCCGGCTCCAAAACCCAAGACCGTAGAGATCGCAAGACCGTAGATAACTTTCAGCCACTCCATACCGTTTACACCGGAAAGTCCGCCGTGAATCGCTATGGCGGCACCAGTAATGCCGGCTATCAATGAATGGCTTTGCGACGTGGGAATGCCGAAATACCACGCCACGACACCCCATACGATAATGGCCACCATCGCCGCTGCGAGAGCTACTAGGGCCGCATGGTCATTTCCACCGAAATCAACCATTTTGAAGATGGTGTTGGCAACAGCAGTTGAGACTGAGGTGATAAGCAGCAAGCCGACAAGGTTGCAAATAGCGGCCATGATAATGGCAGGAGTTGGCCGTATAGCCTTAGTGCCAACGACTGTGGCAATGGCGTTGGGAGCGTCGGTAGCGCCGTTAACCGCTGTTGCTCCCAGACAGAGGATGACGATTATTGCAAGTAATGGATCGTTTAAGCATGCTTCGATAAAAACGCCAAAATCGATCTCCACTACAGACTCCTCTATGCCAAAAATACGTTGAGGTTCATTCTAGCCTACCTCATGGCGAAATTCGTGCGATAGGTATGCAATGAAGCTAAAATGATGTTGAAACTTTTATATGCTTTCAAGCACTTTTTTGCGCAATGTGATACCCTTGTGCGCATTACTTATCTACGAAAGTTGGTGGATGATGAAAATACTCGGAATGGGCGTACCCGAACTTCTAATTATCCTTGTTGTGGTTCTGCTCATCTTCGGCCCTAAAAACCTTCCAAAACTCGGAAGCGCGTTGGGTAGAACCGTTAAAGGTTTGCGCGATGGTATGGGTGCCGGCAAAAAAGAGGTTGCAGAAGCTGACGATAAAGCCGCAGATGTTGAAGAGGTTGTTGTAGAAGATACAAAGCCGGAAGCAAAAGAGACGAAAGCCGCAGAAGCTGCTCCGAAAAAGACCGTGAGAAAGGTCGTTGTTAAAAAGGCAGAATAAGCCGTACCGATGCTTGGCACGAGAGGCTTGCATTTCATAATCGTACGTTAA
>CAYPKC010000006.1:0-17709 GCA_964411215.1 uncultured Eggerthellaceae bacterium
ACGCACTGAATCAAACTTCGTGCCTGAATTGAATGTGTAGTCCACCACGCGTCCCGTCTTAATGTCGCGCAGCTTGGTACGGACAAAAGCGCCGCCTTTGCCGGGTTTGACATGCTGGAACTCAACAATAGTGCACATCTTTCCGTTATTCACAATACACATGCCGTTGCGAAAGTCTGCAGTCGAAATACTGGCCATTTGTTCTCCTCATTACGTGTTCGATACGATGTACAGATCGTTTTAAACGATGATGCTCTTGTGTGCGAAATACTGATTATAAGAGAAAAGGGCGCTGTTCACAATGCGAAAACACCTCTGACGGCGCTTCCGAAAGGATCAAAACACATGCATGCGCAGACGACGCTATGCGACGATCACAAAATCAAGGCGTGCAAGCGCTTGGTCGACTTCAGTGAGCCTTACGCGCATGCGCTCGGCGAGCCGATACGTCGTATTCGTCTCGCTTCCTTTAAGAATATGCCGATCCTCGTCGTAGACGAAATATTCGTCACCTAAGGTGCGCACAGGCACAAGGCCTTCGATGCAATCGTCAAGACGGACATACAGTCCGTATGACATAACCCCTGATATCATCGCATCAAATTCTTGTCCGACAAACGGCGCCATATACTCAGCCATCTTCACTTTTTGCGAATCGAATGATGCTGCCTCTGCAACGCGCTCCATTTCTGACGCATGTTCACAGAGCCATCCGAGTTGCGCTATCTGGCTTTTAAGGGCAGGTTGCGCAAATCCGAGCTGCGCTTTGAGCATGCGATGGACAATGAGATCGGGGTATCTTCTAATGGGGCTTGTGAAATGGCAATACGATTTCAAGCCAAGGCCATAGTGGCCGCTGTTCTCAGGCGAATACAGCGCCCGCATCATGGCCCTGAGCATGAGCATGGTGACAAGCTCTTGTTCAGTCCGTCCTTCGCATGCTTTCAAAATCTTTTGAATGGCAAACGGATTTCCCGTGAGAAGGGAGCGTCCATCTTCTTTGCTAAACCACGAAAACTCCTGCAGCGTTGGAAGCAGATTCGCCAATGCATCACGAGCCGGTGCTTCATGCACACGATAGGCGCACGGCGCATCGTGGTTCTCGAGATGGGTGGCCACTATCTCATTTGCGAGGATCATTGCCTCTTCAATAAGCGTTGTTGCGTCATCTTTCTCACGAACTGCTATCCCTGTCGGGTGCCCTTCCTCGTCAAGCATAATGCGCGCTTCACGCGTCGAAAACTCAATGCCGCCAAGCCCTTCCCTCTTTTTGGTGCGCGCTTTGGCAAGAGAGGAGCAGATAGTGAGCGCCTCTTGGAGCGGGAGAGCACCATCGCCTATTTCAAGAGCAGAGAGCTTCTTTTGAAGGTCGTCGCTTGCATCTGCGCCTTGGAGCAGTGAGAGCGCCTCGCCATACGTGAGCCTGATAGTCGAGCGCATCACAGCAGGATACAGGTCGTAATCTATCACCTGCGCCTTGGCATCGAGATGTACATCGCAGGTCATACAGAGCCGCTCTTCGCCAGGACGAAGCGAGCACAGGTTTTCGGAAAGCTCAGGTGGCAGCATAGGAATGACGCGATCGGCAAGATAGACGCTGGTGGCACGCTTGCGCGCGTCAAGATCAAGAGAAGTTGCCCAGCCGACATACGCTGACACATCTGCAATATGCACCCCAAGGCGATAGGTGCCATCGTCAAGCTGCTTTATTGAGAGGGCGTCGTCAAAATCTTTCGCATCATCGGGGTCTATCGTAAAAATGAACCTGTCCCGTATGTCGCGATAGCCATTACCCAGTGCGGTTTCAACCTCCAGGCGCGCTGCCGCTGCCTCGGCACAGGCTTCAGCGGAAAACTCCGTTTCGAGATTATGGCGGGCAATAATGCGCTCCATACTGAGCTTTTCATCGCCGGCATGTCCTAATACCTCTTCAATAACGCCGGTAGCAGAAGACTTTCTTGTGGGATATTCCACGATCCTTACCCGGACATAGGAGCCATCTTCAATGTCAGGGTTTTGCGAACGCAGAGTGAAGATGTCATGCTTGATACGGGGGTCATCGGGCACAACTACACCGAAAGGACCGGCTACTTCATACCGACCGATAATGGTCTCGTGCTTTCTTTCAAGAACGCGCACGATTTTTGCCTCATCACGCTTTGCCGCTGATGCGGCGCGGGTTGCACCATACTTTCCATGGTCAATGTTGCGAATGTTTTTGCGGCCACCACTGGTCATGGGAGCAATTTCTACCAGATCGCCATCAAGGGCGTTCCCGGCTTTCGACTCAGGAATAAAGAAATCTCCCTCGGGTGTTTTTACAAAACCAAAGCCGCGCGGATTCGCCTCAAAAACACCTCGAGGATTCGCATGATCCTTCTTGCGGGTCGCGTGCTTTTTTGACGTCTTGTGCGGACGTGCGTTCTTCTTCCCCATAAAAGCTTATGAACCTATCATGGAGCGCGCTATATCGAGTGCGACGAGATATTGGGTGTTTTCATCCTCGGATTGCGATTTTGCGACTTCAATGTTAGGCATGACGCCGGTGTCATTGATGCTTTGCCCGTTCGGTGAAATGTAATAGGCAGCGGTGTAGCGAATGGCTCCCCCAAAGGAAAGCTCACGGGTCACTTGAACAGAACCTTTGCCTCTCGTCTTTTGGCCTACCGTTGTTGCGCGCGAATTGTCTTGCAGCGCCGCCGCGAGCACTTCAGCAACACCGGACGTATAGTTATTCATCATGACGACTAAAGGCGCGGTCGTGATCGTCTCGCCGCTTGCAGTACGCGTGGTGACGCCTTCAGGCGTTTCAATACCGACAAGCACGCCGCTTGGAGTAAACAGGCTCGCGATCTCAAGCGATTGAGTCAAAAAGCCGCCAGGATTGTCGTCAATGTCTAACACGTAGGCTTGCGCCCCTGATGCGGCAAGCTTTTCTACAGCCTCTTTGACGAGCTCGGCTGAATTGCCTGTAATCTGCCTGAGCTTGATATATCCCACCGTATCATCAAGGGAAGATGTGACATTTTCGACATCGTATGAGGCGATTTCAAGGGTGGTCGTGAATTCCTCGCCCGTTGTTGCATCCATGCTGATCGGGCGCATCCACGTGATGACGACTTCGTGTCTGTTCTCTTGGGAAAGCGCTCCGATAACTTCCGACGCTGACCACGTGTGGCGCGACTCGCCATCAATCGCTTTGACGAAATCGCCTTGGCGAACGCCATCTGCTTGCGCTTGAGAGCCTTCCAAGACATCGATCACATAGGCGCGGCCATTGTAGTCGCCAAGCAGAAGTCCGATACCAGAGAAGTTGCGGTTGGCGTTCTCCTTCATATAAGTTTCATAGCGCTCTTGCGTGTAATACTCAGCATACGGGTCATCCGTTGATTTCATGAGCGCTTCGATCATGGATTCTGTAGCCGTATCGAGATTGATCGTGTCAAAGCTGAACGACGAGAGAATATCTTCTGTTTCAGAGATGCGCATCGAAAGCGAGTTATAGGTCGTTTTATGCTTAGCTGCGGGCGTTGTATCGGTCGTTGAGGCAGAAGGGGCGCCCGGCATCCCGATAAGATCCATAATGGCCGTATTTGAGCGCACTAAAAAGCCCAAAACGAAAGCGATCACGACCGCCAAAAAGGCGATCATGATCATCATAATTCGCTTGTTCTTCGCATACTCCCTATGCGTAAGCGCAACTTTTTTCTTCTTGGCAGTTGTCTGCTTCTGCATACCCGACATGGCGTGCCCTCAGATGATGATGCGCTTACGGAGTGCCTAGACCTTGAGGTAGCGCCTCATGGCGATGGCAGAACCAATAAGTCCGATCACGAGGCCGGCGACAATCAGTACGACATAGATGAATAAATATGTTGTGCCGCTCACGTTGAAGTCCAAGAACTTGATGGCATTTTGGAGCTGCGGAATCGCAAACATACGCAAGAGCTGCAAAACGATAACCGCCAGAACCGAGCCAATGAGCGCATGGAGTGCGCCTTCCATCAAAAATGGCCCACGGATAAATCCATTAGACGCACCGACGAGTCTCATAATGGCAATTTCTTTGCGCCGTGCCAAAATTGCAAGGCGAATGGTGTTGTTGATAAACACCAGAGCAATGAATATCAACAAGATAATGAGGGCAATGCCAATGTAGCGCACGTAATTCGTCAGCTTGAAGAGGCGTTCTACCGTACCCTGGCCGTATTTGATGGAATCTCCCACATTTGTAGGATCTTCGCAAATCTTCACATACGTTGAGTTCTTCTCAATGTTTCCTGCAACTTCTTGCACTGCCTGCGGATTGCTTAACTCCACATCTATGGAAGCAGGAAGAGGATTGGTGCCATCGAGCTGTTCAATGATTTCAGGGTTTGAGGTCATGGAGTTGGTGAAGTTCTCCAGTGCCTGTTCTTTCGTGGTGAATGACACCGCGGAAACATCCGACATCTTTGAAACATCCGACATCACGCGATCGATATCTGATTGCTCGGCATCGTCGGAAATGTAGCAGGTGATCGTTACCTCGTTCTCAACGGAACGCATGAGGTTTTCAAGCATCGAACCGGCTACAAGGAAGACGCCGATAACTAACAGCGATAAGAAGATGGTGATGATCGAACCTAAAGCTGTTGACAGGTTGCGTGCAAAACCTTGGAGGGATTCACGTAAAAAGTAACCGAAACTAGACATCGAAGCCGTACACCCCCCTGTTTTGGTCGCGGGTCAAATGTCCGCGATCGAGGGCAATAACGCGCCTGCGCATGTTGTCGACCATTTCGCGGTCATGCGTCGCTACCAAAATGGTGGTACCGGTGCGATTAATGCGCTCAAGGAGATCCATGATGCCGCGCGATGTCTGCGGGTCTAAGTTTCCTGTCGGCTCGTCGCAGATCAACAGCGGCGGACGATTCACAATGGCGCGGGCAATAGAGACGCGCTGCTGCTCACCACCGGAGAGTTGATCGGGAAGTTTCTTGAACTTGTCCTTCAAACCGACAAGGCGCAGTACCTCAGGGACCTGCGTTCTGACTACGTGCTTCGACTTGCCAATAACTTCAAGGGTAAAGGCGACGTTTTCAAACACGGTCTTGTTTGGCAGCAGTTTGAAGTCTTGGAAGACGCATCCGATGTTGCGCCTGAGATAAGGCACGCGCCAATTGCGCATGGTGGATAAGTCTTCATCTGCTACATAAATATGTCCTTGCGTAGGCTTAATCTCGCGCGTAAGGAGTTTAATGAAGGTTGATTTGCCCGATCCCGAGTGTCCTACCAAAAACAAGAACTCGCCTGCATAGATTTGCAACGTGATATCCGAGAGCGCCGGTTTGTTCGGCTGTGCAGGATAGATCTTTGTCACATGGTCAAACGTGATGACGGGAGTTCCCGCTTGTGCCTGAACTTCTTCGACATCTAACACGGGAAGTGCTTGTGAAAGCTGAGAAGTGAGCTGAGCTTTATTTCGGGCTTGCTGCGAAGGCATTGCATGACCTGCATGACTTGGACGCCTCGCTGCCGAATTGAAGCTCTGGCCTCTACGGTCTTCTGCCACAGTATATGCTCCGTTCAAATAGTTTTTCTACTGAGGTTCAGCTTATAAATTTTAGCACCTCTTTTAAATTGCACAAATCTCTCTTACGGCAGCGGCAATAGAATTGTCATCCAACTTGAAATATGGCATAAGATCAGCGAATTCTCCCGATTTGCCAAAGCGGTCATTCACGCCGATAAAACTCATGGGGCACGGGTGTTGCTCAGCAAGAAGATGGGCAACGGCCTCGCCAAGACCGCCAATGACAGAATGCTCTTCGGCGCACACAACGCGTCCGGTCTTTGCGACGGATTTCAAGATGGTCTGAGAATCAAGGGGCTTGATAGAGAACGCATCGATCACTTCAGCCGATATATTCTCTTTTGCAAGCATCTCTTTTGCTTTGAGCGCTTCATTGACTTCAATGCCGCACGCAATAATGGTGACATCGCTACCTTCTGAAATAACGTGGGCTTGACCGATGCCAAAGGTAGAGGCAGGATCATACACACACGGCACACTGGCTCTTCCCATGCGGATATAGACCGGACCTTCCGTCTCGGCTGCCAGCTTCAATGCAGCTTTTGCCGAATTGAAATCGGCAGGCACCAAGACCCGCATGTTCGGAAGGGCGCGCATCAACGCAATGTCTTCTACCATTTGGTGACTGCCCCCGTCAGGTCCGACAGAAATGCCGGCATGGGTGGGAGCAATTTTGACATTGAGGTTTGCATAACACACAGTGTTTCTTATTTGGTCGTAGACACGTCCCGTGCCAAATACGGCAAACGATCCGGTATAGGCAATGTTTCCCGTCAGGGAAAGCCCTGCCGCCACATCAACCATGTTCTGCTCAGCTATGCCGACATTGAACATACGCTCGGCATTTTCTGGAGATGACGCTGCGAATTTCGCAGTAGTTGTCGAACCGGACAGGTCTGCGTCCACAACCACAATCGGATATCCTGCAGCGGCTAACTCTGCAAGGGTCTCGCCATATGCGGCGCGTGTCGCCTTCTTTACCGTAGCCGCTTCTCCTTGTGCCAGTTTAAGCACGCCCATCACCCCTTTTGCCTTCAAGGTCGCATAATGCCTGCTCAAGCTCTTCGTCATTAGGAGCTTTCCCATGCCAACCGGCTTGATTTTCCATGAAGCTTACTCCTTTGCCTTTCACGGTTTTCGCGATGATGGCACACGGAGCGGTGCTGTTCTTTTTCGCTTTTGTTAATACGTCGATAAGCTCGGCGATATTGTGGCCGTCTACATGGACGACCTCCCATCCAAACGCCTTGAACTTCTCGCCAAGATCTTCTGGGTTGCAGACATCTTGGATGCGGCCGTCAATCTGCAATCCATTCGAGTCAATGATGGCGACAAGATTGGAAAGGTTTTCATGGGCAGCAAACATAGCTGCTTCCCATACCTGGCCTTCTTCGCATTCCCCATCCCCGAGCACGGTGAATACGGTTTGTGTGCCCTTGGCAAGACGAATGCCTAATGCCATACCGCAGGCAATGGAAAGACCTTGCCCCAACGAGCCGGTAGAGGCTTCAACGCCGGGAAGAAGGTTTTTATCCGGATGCCCTTGGAGGTTCGATCCGAGTTTGCGCAGCGTTGCTAATTCAGAAGTGGGGAAATAACCCGCATGGGCAAGCACGGCATACAGGGCCGGTGCCGCATGTCCTTTGGCAAGTAAAAAGCGATCCCGCTCATCCCAGTCGGGACGCTCAGGATCATGCTGCAACACGCCACCCATATAGAGTGCTGTCAGAATATCGATACAGGACAGTGATCCGCCAGGATGCCCGCTTCCTGCCGCATGAATCATCTTCACGATATCTCGACGCATATCTTGCGCTTGGTTTTCAAGCGCTGCAATATCTGCCATCGACTCCCCCATCTATCGGTTTAAGATATGTTGACATTATACGCACGGATGGGGATTGATTTGATGCTGAATCTTACGGAATAAGAGCGGCGGCGCATCTGAAAAAATCAACCGTACTGCAGACAGCTGTGACAGCGGATTTCAAGCCATGCTGCCGAGACGTATTATGCAGGATGCGATGCCTTCCATTTGTGGTATCCCAGAACGAAAGTGTCAATATCGCCATCGAGGACGGCATCAACATTGCCGGTTTCAATGTCGCTTCGAAGGTCTTTCACAAGCTGATAGGGATAGAGCACGTAATTGCGAACTTGGCTTCCGAATGAGTTCTCCATGACATCACCGCGCAAACCTTCTATCTCCTCTTGGCGTTTGCGCTCTTCGATCTCGTAGAGCTTTGCCTTCAGCACGCGCATGGCTGCTTCTTTGTTTTGAATCTGGCTCTTTTCGTTTTGGCACGTGACAACAATGCCGGTCGGCAGATGCGTGAGGCGAACCGCCGAATCAGTCGTATTCACGCATTGGCCGCCCGGACCGCTTGAGCGATAGACATCAACGCGGATATCGGCGGGATTGAGATCGACTTCTATATCATCAGGAAGAACCGGCAAGACCTCAACGGCTGCAAAAGTGGTATGGCGTCTCTTTTTTGCATCCGTAGGCGATATGCGTACCAAACGATGCACGCCCGCTTCAGAGGTCAGCATGCCGAAAGCGTTTTTGCCATCAATCTGCATCACGGCTTTGTCAAGGCCAATGCCTTCTCCCGGCACGATATCGAGATTGACGACGTTCCAGCCCTTGTCTTCGGCGTAGTGGCAATACATGCGATAGAGCATCTCAGTCCAGTCTTGCGCCTCAAGTCCTCCCTGCCCTGGATTGATGCTCACAATGGCACTGCCCGCATCGAATCGTCCGGAAAACCATGAAGTCACTTCAAGCGTATCGAGAAGGTCGCTCAGTTCTTTGAGATCCCGTTCATATTCGGGCAAAAACGATTCGTCTTCACTGGCAAGCTCATAGGCTGCGCAAGCATCTTCGTACTTTGATTCAGCCTGCTTGTATTCAGCAAGCGTATCTTTCAGATCCGAGACGGTCTTTGAAGTCTCCTGCGCACGTTGCGCATCGTCCCAAAATCCAGGTTCAGACATACGCTCTTCGAGCGTCTTTATCTCTTCTGTTATGTCGTCGATATGAAGGTAGGCATGCGCATCACGTACGCGCGCACCGACACTATCCAGCTCTTTGCTCATCAAAAACCTTTATCGCGCTTAGGCACCATGGCATTTCTTATATTTGAGGCCTGAGCCGCACGGACAAGGATCGTTTCTTCCCACATTGGCAAACGGATCGTTTTTGTCCTTCACGTAGGTTTGAGCCTTCTGGGGTGCCGGCTTGGGTACTTGTCCCGCACCCGCTGCCATAGCTTGCGGAGAGACGGGGGCTGGGGCAGCCTCTGCCCGCGATTTGCCTTCAAGTGCCTTTTCTGGTGAAGAATAGGACATGTTCTTTGCTTCCGCTTCTTCATTCGGCGCTTCGATGCGGATGTTGATCTCGAGGCGCAAGAAGGTGCGCAGGAAGTCGTCGTACATCGTTGACGTGAGGTTCTCGAAGGCCTTATAGGCTTCATTTTTGTATTCGACCAACGGATCGCGCTGGCCAAAGGCACGAAGTCCAATGCCGACGCGCAGATAATCCATTTCCGAAAGGTGTGCCATCCAGCGCGTATCGATAATGCGGAGCATAATCTGGTTGAGCAGCGTCTTTAAAACATCATCGCCTAAGATCTTGCCCTTTTCCTCATAGATCTCCGTAATGAACTCGACGAGTGCGTCTGCGACCACTTGAGGATCTTCGTCGTGGTCGATCTCTTCGACCTTGAACGTGTCGCGTCCGGTCATATTGGCGCTCCACAGTTCAAGCGCTTTGATATCCCAACCATCGTCGCCATAATCGCCCGACAGGTTATCGACTATCGCTGCTTGAACGGCGTCTTCGATAATCTGCGGAATGCTTTCTCGTATGTCTTTGCCATCAAGCAGCGCATTGCGCTCTTCGTAAATAGCCTTACGCTGCAGATTCATAACGTCGTCGTATTCAAGAACAGTCTTTCTTGAAGCGAAATGCATTGATTCGACTTGACGTTGCGCCGACTCGATCGATTTTGAAACCATGGAGGCCTGAATAGGCATATCGTCTTCGAGCCCGGTCTTTTGCATCATGTGGGAGATGGAATCCATGCGGTTTCCCCCGAACAGACGCATAAGGTCATCTTCAAGGGAAAGATAGAACTGCGTCACGCCCGGGTCTCCCTGACGCCCAGAACGGCCACGCAGCTGATTGTCGATTCTTCGCGATTCGTGGCGCTCGGTGCCAATGACGCAAAGGCCGCCCGCTTCTTTGACGATCTTTTGCTCCTCTGCGCAAATTTCACGCGCCTCGGCAAGCGCCTTCTCCCTGTCAGCTTGGGTAGGAAGCGCTTCATTGGGGTTGCCGTCTTCATCGAATTCAGCACCATCGACGTCAAACCCACGATCGCGCAAGATGCTTTCAGCAAGCATGTCAGGATTGCCGCCGAGCAAGATGTCGGTACCGCGGCCTGCCATGTTCGTTGCAATCGTTACTGCACCCACACGTCCTGCCTGCGCGATAATAACTGCCTCGCGCTCGTGATGTTTCGCGTTCAATGTCTCGTGCGGAATGCCTCTTTTATCGAGCAAGCGTGACAGCTTTTCAGAATTCTCGATCGATACCGTACCGATAAGACAGGGCTGGCCTGCTTCATGGCGCGTTTGGATATCGTCGGCAACCGCATTGAACTTTGCTTCAATTGTTCGATAAATCAAATCGTTGCGATCATCGCGGATAACCGGCTTATTCGGCGGAATAGCAAAGACAGGAAGCTTGTAGATCTGGCGGAACTCGGCATCTTCGGTCATAGCGGTACCGGTCATGCCTGAGAGCTTTTCATACAGGCGGAAATAATTCTGCAACGTGATGGTTGCGAGCGTCTGGTTTTCCTCTAAGACCTTGACGTTTTCTTTCGCTTCAATTGCCTGATGAAGGCCTTCCGAATACCGGCGCCCTTCCATGATACGGCCGGTAAATTCGTCAACAATCTTCACTTCGCCGTCTATGACAACGTAATCAATATCGCGATGGAACAAAAACTGCGCTTTTAAGGCTTGCTGCAAATGATTTGCAAGCTGGCCTGACGGATCTGCATAGATGTCTTCAATGCCGAGCATGGTTTCGATACGCGTCAGGCCGACTTCGGTGGCTGAGATGGTTTTCTTCGCTTCATCCATATCGAAGTCTTCGCCTTCTTTCAGGCGAGGCATGACCGCGGCAAACTGTTTATAGGTCTCGGCAGCGCGGCTTCCCGCACCAGAAATGATGAGCGGCGTTCGCGCTTCGTCAATGAGAATGGAGTCGACCTCGTCGACGATAGCGAAATGATGCCCCCGCTGGACGCGGGATTGGGCTTGAGAAACCATGTTGTCGCGCAGATAATCGAAGCCGAACTCAGAGTTCGTGCCATAGGTCACATCTGCTTCATAGGCAGGACGTTTCAGGGCAACGGGCATGCCGTTTTGGATAAGGCCCACTTTCATCCCTAAGAATTTGTAGATCCTGCCCATCCATTCCGAGTCGCGCTTTGCGAGATAGTCATTGACGGTCACGATGTGCACGTTATGGCCAGGAATGGCATTCAAGTAGCCCGCAAGGGTGGATACAAGCGTTTTACCTTCACCGGTTTTCATCTCGGCGATCTCTCCGGCGTTGAGTGCCATACCGCCTATGAGCTGCACATCGAAGTGGCGAAGCCCTATCGTTCTGACACTTGCTTCACGAACCGCCGCAAAAGCTTCAGGCAAAAGATCATCAAGTGTCTCGCCTTGCTTATAGCGCTCGCGAAACACTTCAGTCATCTTCCCAAGCGCTTCATCGCTTAGAGCTTGCATCTTAGGTTCAAGCGCGTTGATCGCGTCCACTTTACCTTGATATTTCTTGAGTTGCTTGCCTTCGCCAGCGCTCAAAAGTTTTGAAAGGAATCCCATATACTCTATCCGTCTTTCGTTGAAATCTGATTTTCTTTCAACGCTCTATTCTAATACACGGATATACCCTTTGAGGCGCCATTAGAACACCTCCTCGGATTCTATAATTGAGTGATACAACTCCATCACTTTTTTGGAGGGATCAATCCCCAACTCTTCGGTCAGGTATTTCCGACAGGCGAAATATGTTTCAAGCGCAACACCTCTTTGGTTTGACGCAATCTGCGATTCCATAAGCGCAATATAGGCATCTTCCCGGGTGCTATCGCGGCGCAGCGCTTCGCGCGCAAACCATAAGGAACCTCTGTATTCGCCCAGCTGAATCATGCGGCCCGATGCGGAGATGAGCGCATCAACGATCTGCGTTCGTACTCGCTCCCGCGTCTCATCGATGTAATCGCTGTTGGGAATGCCGCATAAGATGTCTTCCGAAAAGCTCGAAGAGATGCGTGCATACATGTCTTCCCAGAGCATAGAGTCGTCTCTGCCAAACATGAGAGCGCGGCAGAGCTCATCAAATTCATCCAAATCACACGAAACATAACGGTAGTCAAGACGGCATCCAGTTTGACTCCGCAGAAGGTACGGACAGGATCCATCAACTTCAAGCGTGCGTTTGAGCTGCCCCCACACCGCGTAGAAATTTTTCCGATACGCGTCCATTGAAGAGGAAGGCCACAATACATCTATGATTGTTTCGCGCGTCACCTCTCGTCCGCGATTGATCGCCAACAGCACGAGAAGAATCTGCGACTTCCTTCTTTTGAAGGAGCATGGCGGTGCGGTCTTGCTGCCGATTCTGACATCAAGCCCTCCGAACACTGAGATATACAGGGTTGGAACAGGAGGAGCAATCGAGCGCATACTCGATGACACAGCACTGCTTTTCGCAAGGGCGCTCGCCTGGGACACTTGGCGGGCTAAAAGGCCTTCTTTCATGTCATAGACAAATTTTTTGTATTCAGCTTTTTGGATTGATTGAAGATATTCGACTTTTCGAAGGGTTGCGACAAAGGTAAGGGGCAAAGTAAAGTCAAACCGATAAGGATAGGTTTCAAGGAGCGATTCAAGGGCTAAGGCAGCGCTATAGGCCGGCCAGTCCATATCCCCCTCTGCACTGATGAGTTCATCACGAAGAGATGAGGCAAGAGGCGTTAACTCAGAAGGGAAGATTTCGCGCATCACTGAAAGACAGGTGGCAGCAAGAAGGATAAGCATTCGCGAAGCATAAGGGATAGCTTCGTTCTGGGAGGCGGCATACTCGTTGGCTCCCTGAAAGGCTTGAAGCACGCGAGCTGTCATATCTTGCGTTGTAGGGATTGAGCCCTGCGTGCTGCCGTCTGACACTTGTTTGGTGTGTGATGCGCCCATCGCTGCTTGGAGCAAGACATCGAGCGCTTCTATGATCTCTACCACAAGCTCCAAGAAAGAAAGACTGTCTTTGCGACCCTTCTGCGCCATCTCCGAGAGGACTGATAGTTTGTTGCGGGCGTTAGTTATGTGCTTGCCTGCGTTCAAAACTTTTCCATCCGCCGCATACGAGGGATATGCCATGCTCGCAGACCACTGTACAAGCGAAGCTGCAATTTTATCTTGCATGCTTGCATTCGATGATCGAAGAATACTTTTGCATCTACGCTCTATCTCGTCTCTGTCGTCAAGCATCAATGCGGCGAAGGCGCACATGACTGCAAGTTCTCCCTTGCGCGATGAGGCATGTTTTCCCACCTCGGAAAACGCCTTCATGAAAGAAAGTGCGCCACCTTTGATGAGCATGTTCCAGCCGGCCTCAGCAAGCCAGTCGCCTCCCAGTTTCTTTGGACTGCATCCGAGCATAAAGGTGCATGCGCGCTCATGCATGCCACGCTCAAGCAAAATGCGCGCAAGGCATTCTCGCGTCTGAACGGCTTCTTCCTCGCTTTGAGCGCCATGGAAATCAGATTGATCGTGGATATAGAGTTTTATGATCGTGGCGATATCAATAGGTGCCGACTCAAAGGTATGAGTCTGGGCATCAATACCCAAATGAGGAAAATCCCTTGAAAGGTATTCGCATACTTCAGCAACCCGTTTATAGGGCATGACGGACGCAAGATCATCATAGGTGCCTTTCCCGAGCACCACCATGGCAAAGACGCTTCTGCGTATATCGCTTGGAATCTCTTCGTGGGAGGCTCCGCTCGCCACTATGCTTGCGCCATCTTCTGCCCAAAACAAGCACGGCACCCGTCTGCAAAAAGCAGTTTCACTTCCGTCATCTGCTTGATGGTTGCCTCGATCCGCCTCGATCTCGATTTCGTCATCGGTGAGCATAAGATCGCTTGATCGCAGAATAATGCTATCAAGCTCTTTAGCCGTAAACGTATCTGCCGAAGGCACGCACGTGACAATCACTTCGCAGCCACGCGCTAACATGGCATCGATAAAGGTAGTGAATAATTCTGTGCGCTCTGCTCCCATGGAAGGAACGTCATCGCAGACAACAAGGCGAACCTGCGGGTTTGCGCCATAGATAAGGTCTCCCAAGGTACCTGAATCGAGATCACGCAAAAAGCATGGCGAGTTCCCTTTTATCCATACGACCTTTTCAAAAGCAACAGATGTCTTCCCATATCCTATTGGAGCGACGACAAAACGTGCAACATTTCTGTCTTTCAATAAACGACCTGTAATATCAGGTCTTAAGCGATGTCTTCCAGAAACAATCCCTGAAGGCGCTCTTCCTTTGCAATTACAACTTTCAATAAATGACGGCATCGTACTCTCCCCTTTTCAAAAACCGCAAAAAGGACAGAAGCGATACTAGAACAGCGCGCAACCCTGCGATGCGCTATGTCTTGATCACGCGCAGAGAGAAAAGATAGACATACGGCAAGACCTATCCGTACAGGATAGATTTGAATTTAACTCTCAGGATAGATGGAAAACGCTGAAAAACGGGCTTTTAAGACAGACGGGATTCGGCCTTTGCCGCTTCAATGAGTTTTGCAATTCTGTCCGAATATTCCAAATGCTCGAAACCCTCTTCGGCTGAAAGGTCGATGATGGGTGCATCGTTCCACAAAGCCTCAAGGCGGTAATAGTCACGCGTATCCGGCTGGAACACATGAACGACAATGTCGCCGAAATCGAGAAGCGACCATGAACCGTCCTGGGAGCTCTCGCGGTTGGCGGGCTTCATTTGCGCAAGCTCGCGAAGATCGTCTTCGATTTGATCAATGATGGCATCGACCTGGCGCGGGTTGTTCGCTGTCACGATCACGAAATAGTCTGTGACGCCAATTAAGTCTGAGACATGCTGCACCATAATATCGGTCGCCTTTTTCTTATCAGCGGCGCGCGCCGCAATGAGTGCTGCGGTGCGTGCATCTACCGTATTCGCCATTATTATTCCCTTCTCGGTTTGTCTCTACCTTTCATGTGCTGGAGCGTTTTCTGATCTTGCGCCATTTCATTCCAAATAGTAACGGTATCGGGATGCAATACGACGTTATGTTTAACAAGTGCCATGGTCCAGAACTTGTAAATTTTAAAGAACAGCGCATCAAGATCAAGCACACCGACCTGCGCTCTGAGCTGATCGATATCGTGAAAGGTCCTGCTGGGCTCTATCGCATCGGCAATATAAATGACCTTATCAAGGGGACTCATCTCGCAGGCAGCGGTCGTATGCTTATAAATGGCGCTGATAATCTCATCGGGAATCTCCGGGAACTCCCGTGAGAGAGCACGTGCGGCAGTTGGTCCGTGAAGGACGCGCGGCATATGCTCAAGCGTCCATGAACCTACTTCATCTTCCATGCCCAATTCATGCACGCGTTCGCGTATCTCGTCGTCATCGAGGCCTTTATCCCAATCATGCAGCAAGCCTGCCAAGGCAGCCGAGGCAACATCAACGCCATATATCTCGGCCAGCTTTGCTGCGGTCGCCGATACTCCTTCAATGTGTATCAAACGCTTTTTGCTGACGCGCTTTGCGATATCAGCCGCACGCGCTTCATAGAATTCTTTACTTAACACTTGAGATTCCACCTGCAACCCCTTTAGCATGTATAAGGTTTACGCACCATGAACACACCCGTATAAAGCCTGTTTTTCTATATAGGCGCCTACGTCATCGGGTGTGAGATACCGTATCGATTGGCCCTGCGCGCACCTCTCTCTTATAGCACTGGAAGAGATGTCGAGGAGCGGGCAATCTACCAACGTTGCGTCTATGGCGTGGTCTGCAATATAGCGTTCGACATGGACACGATCATCGCCGGGGCGCATAAGAATGGCAAACTGCGCTTGCTCCATAAGAAGAGATCCCTCATGCCACAGATGAAGCGTGAGCGCAGAATCGCTGCCCAAGATAAAGAAGATGTCCGCATCAGGATAGAGCTTATTGAGCTCGCGCATTGTGTCAGACGTATAGGTAATACCTTGGCGGTCAAGCTCTATTCGACTGACCTCAAATCGCTCATTGGACGCACAGGCCAACGCACACATCTCGAAGCGGTCTTGCCCGCTTGCAAGGTCACGCGCTTGCTTGAAGGAAGGATTCCCCGCTGGTATGAATATAACTTTATCAAGGCGTAGATTCGTACAAACACTTTCCGCACAGACAAGGTGTCCCAGATGAATGGGGTCGAATGTTCCCCCCATAATGCCTATTTTTAGTTTGGACGCGTTGCGATCAGGCATGCTAGTCTCTGACTTGCCCGCACCCATGCAGAATATATTTATAGGACGTAAGCGCATCCAGCGCAAAAGGACCGCGCGCATGCAGCTTCTGAGTCGATATGCCGATCTCAGCGCCCAGCCCGAATTGACCGCCATCAGTAAACGCCGTTGAAGCATTCACATAGACAGCAGCCGCGTCGACAGCACAGGCAAAGTAATCAGCAGCCTGAACATCTTGAGCAACGATGGCCTCGGAATGCTTCGTTCCAAACGTATTGATATGCTCGACGGCTTCTTTCAGACCGGTAACGCATTTGATGGCGAGCTCTGGTGCAAGATATTCCGTTTCCCAATCATGCGTATCAGCTTTCACTACGCGGAATTTCTGGGCATCGGCTTCTTGCGTCTTTGCAAAGCTCTGTGCGCACGTATAAGAGACATCGTCGCAATGAAGCAGCACTTCTTTTTCTTGAAGCGCCTGGAAGACAAGCGGCAACACGCAAGGCGCAATCGCTTCATCCACCAGCAGCGTTTCAGCGGCATTGCATACCCCGTAGCGTCGGCATTTCGCATTCACGATAATATTGCGCGCCATGGCAATATCTGCTGATTCGTGGATATAGACATGGCAATTACCGGTGCCTGTTTCAATCACCGGCACCTTTGATGCCTCAACGCAGTGCTGTATAAGACCGGCACCGCCGCGAGGAATCAAGACATCGATCATGCCATGCAGCTTCATAAGCTCATCAGTTGCGGCACGATCTGTAGTGGAAAGCGCGTTTATCGTGCCTTCTGGCATGCCGGCACGTTGCGCTGCTTCCGACAGTACGCGGGCAATAATGGCATTTGACCCTTTTGCCAGACTGCCTCCGCGCAAGATACAGGCATTCCCGGATTTGATGCAGATGCCTGCAGCATCGGCACCGACATTAGGACGCGCTTCGAACACGACTGCCACCACACCCAAAGGAACGCTCACGCGCTGTAATTGAATGCCGTTATAGAGCTCGCTTTCCATGCTCACGCGTCCGAGCGGATCAGGAAGAGCGACCAAGTCTTCGAGCGCTTGCGCGATACCGTCGATGCGCGAGACATCAAGCATTAACCGGTCGCAAATCGCCTCGGTCGTATGAGCTTCTCGTGCTGCTTTCATGTCGATGGCGTTTTTCTCAACGATCTCATGGGCATGTTCGCGTAACGCAGAAGCCATTGCCTGCAGGGCGCCGTTGCGCTCCTCAAGCGACGTGAGTGCAAGCTGCTCGCTTGCCGTACGCGCAGAAAGTGCGATATCTAAGACCTGTTTTTGTATATCCATGAAGCGCTGCCTCTTTCTTGTCTTACACAAATACCATCAAATCGTCGCGATGTATGATGGGTGCATCCGCGAGATAGGTCAGAAGCCTATTGTCCTTCAACTCTTCCCGGCTTCTCCCCAATGCAAGCGATATTTCATCACTTGATGCGAGGACTTTACCCCGCGCGATGACAAAATCGTCTCCGTCTTTAATATCGACAATATCGCCTTCATCGAATTGTCCTTCAACTTCACGGGCGCCCAC